>JAFTYO010000029.1 GCA_017464685.1 Alphaproteobacteria bacterium | reverse complement strand
GTTCCACTGCACTCATTGGCTTCGAGCCAACCGGCATACTCCGTCTGCCTTTCGTTTGTAGTCGAACCCCTCCACCCGTAGTTCGTATCCGTTTCTTCGAAACTTTAAAACAAAAAAAGCACCATAAAGGCGCTTTTTTGTTTTAATGGCGGAGAGTCAGGGATTCGAACCCCGGGTGGGTCGCCCCACGACGGTTTTCAAGACCGCTGCATTAAACCACTCTGCCAACTCTCCACTCGGTCTGCCATAGTTAATACATAAAACAAACCTAAAGGTCAAGCATTTTTTTTAATTTTTTTTATCTGTTAAAAATTAAACGCAAATAGTCTATACCGAATACGATGGCAATAAACAACAGAGCTCGTACACAAACAGTGTAAAAGTCAACGCTAATCAGCGGATTAAATAAATATGCTTGATAGAGCAAAGAAGCAATCAATGCACATCCGACCATTGTTATCCAATAATGTTTTACACGAGAGAAAACAAAAGCACATAAAATTGCTGCAGCCCAAATTTGCCATTCGTCAGCCATACCGTTCATTAAACCCAAAGTTACGGCAATCGGTTTGATATTCAATAGAATACCCAAAACACCAATTACAACGCATACAGCTGCGATTATCGGATATAATTTTTTTCTGCTCATCGTTTTTTTCCTTATAAAAGTTTTAAGAATCTGCTCAAATCATAGCATGCTAAATTTATTTAGCAATACTGTTTTTTTATTGTATAGTCGTTAATATAACTTTACGATGAAAAAAAAGTAGTATAAAATAAGGCGAATTAAAATAGAGGAAGATATGAAATTGGCTAAACTTATTCGTTTTTTATCATTTTGCGGGTTATTGACAGGACTTTGTGCTTGTGGTGTTTCTTCACCGGATATCACGGATCCTCCGCAAAAACAAGCTGCGGCAATTTTGGATCAGGGCGGTTCATATAAGGTGGGAAATCCCTATAAAATCTTGGGGCGTTGGTACTATCCGAAAGAGGATTATAATTACAAAGAGGTCGGTACTGCTTCATGGTATGGTCCTGATTTTCATGCTAAAAGGACTGCAAACGGCGAAAAATATGATATGCACAGTTTAACAGCTGCACATCGTACTCTTCCTTTGCCTTCAATTGTCAGAGTTACAAATTTGGAAAACGGACGTTCTTTGGTTGTCAGAGTTAATGACAGAGGGCCTTATGCTCGTAACAGAATTATTGACGTGTCGAAAAAAGTTGCTCAATTATTAGGCTTTTTAGAACAGGGAACAGCAAAAGTCAGAGTTGAGGTTTTGGAAAAAGAGAGTAAAAATCTGAAAGCTGCATTAACCGGAAGTCCATTGTATTCAGATGTTTCTGCTGCTCCGGTGGCTAAAATTACGAGTTCGGGAATCGCACAAATTGAAGGTTCTGCGGTTGCAACAACCAAAATGACTACATCAACTTATGATAATTTAACTCCTGATTATAACTACAATCCTGATGGTGAGACAACCGAAAAAGTTGAAGAAGAAAAAACTGTTTCCGGCGAAAAATATTATGTACAGGTAGGTGCTTTTTCAAATTACGAATCGGCAAAATCATTGGGTTCTCGTTTAGGAGATTTGGGTAGTGTTCATATAAGTGAAGCGGAAGTAAACGGAAAAACATTTTATCGTGTAAGAATGGGACCGTATTCGGGATATTCCGAGGCATTAAAAACTCAAACCGATGTTAGAAATTATGGTGTTTCATCAGCACATATCGTCGAAAAATAGAGGTAAAATATGAAATTTTATAAAATATTATCATTATTTGCGGTTGTCGGTTTAATAACCGAAGCTCATGCGATTGAAACAAAGGCCAGAAACGCAATTTTAATGGATTATGATACCGGAGAATATTTGTATACTAAAGATGCTTTTGTGCCGGTTCCACCTGCATCAATGAGTAAATTGATGACCACATATATTTTATTCAGCAAAATTAAGGACGGTTCTTTATCATTGGAAGATGTTTTTACTGTCAGTGAGAATGCTTGGAAAAAGGGGGGTGCGGCAAGCGGAAGTTCTACAATGTTTTTGCCGGTTGGAGATAAAGTAAAAGTTGAAGATTTAATTCGAGGAATTTTAATTCAATCCGGTAATGATGCTTGTATTACAGTTGCAGAAAATATTGCCGGTTCGGAAGAGGATTTTGCTGTATTAATGAATGAGAAAGCAGCCGAATTAGGTTTGAAAAATTCTCATTTTGACAATGCAACCGGTTTACCTTCACCGGACCACAAAATGTCTGCTGAAGATTTAGCTAAATTGGCTAAAGTTCTTATCCGCGATTTTCCTGAATTTTATTCTATTTTTTCGGAAAAGTCTTTTACATATCACAACATTGTGCAAGGAAATCGAAATCCTTTGTTATATTCAATGCCTGATGCTGACGGACTAAAGACCGGACATACCGAAGAAGCCGGATATGGGTTAACGGCTTCGGCAAAAAGAGGAAATCGTCGTCTTATCGGAGTTATGAACGGAATGAGCTCTAATAAAGAGCGTTCGGAAGAAGCTGAAAAATTGATGAGTTGGGGATTTAGAGAATTTGATAACTATAAAGTTTTTAAACAGTTTCAAAGGGTAGTAGAAGCTCCGGTATATATGGGAACACAAGATAAAATTGATTTGGTTACGAAAGATGATGTTGTTGTTACTTTACCGAGAAGCAAAGCTAAAGAGGCAAAGTT
>JAFTYO010000028.1 GCA_017464685.1 Alphaproteobacteria bacterium | reverse complement strand
TTCTACGACGCCAGGCTTTAGGACCCGACGACGATATTTACAAACCCATACCACATGGTAGCTCAGTCTGTATACACTATGTTGACTCTGTACAAATTCCATACCCTACTATAACATCGTCGTCGGAAACTTTCAACCCCCCATTAAAATGGGGGTTTTCAGCAAAGCTTGTAATAAAAAACGGCTCTCATATTTGTCACGAGAGCCGTTTTTTGATGCTTAAATTAAATCAGAAATGAAATTTGGCGTTGATAAGTCCGGTGTGATCTTGATAATCTTTACGGAATTTACCTTCATATTGTATCAGTACTGAATTGACCGTCAAGCTTGGTATGATTGACCATACCTTGTGCCCACATAGCAACATTTTCCAACGGATCACCTGATGATATTCCATTTCCGGTATTAATACTGCTTTCGGTCATACGCAATGAAACTACACTATGAATTTGGTTGACCAAATTGGTTTTATAAGCCTTATCAGTTGCTAAAATATCCTGATTTTTTACAGTTTCATTTCCATAATTTTGAGTATCACTTTCGATGTAATTGTTTACACTTGCCATCACATTAGTGGCGCTAAACATACCAACCAATGCTGTTACACCTAAAAACATTGTTTTGTTAAACTCCATATTCAGACCCTTTGTTTTAGTTTAATAGGAAATATATCATCACTATATAAAATATGGTATAGAGTGATAGTCGGGTTTTTCTGCCAAAAATTCAATATTAAAAGCAACTTATATATACTTTAAACATCGGCATTTAATGCGGCAAACACGCTGCTTTCAACTGTTGCGCTTAAAACTTTTTTCAAAGCCCATTTTTTGGCTTTTTGCCGCAACAATGAAGTTGAAATATGAAATATATTACCAAACACAAATATCGGATTTTTAGATAAGAAAGCGCCCACTTTTCCGGTAATGTAAACTGCTATGGTTCGATTTTGTTTTACCTGAACAGATTTCAAGGCTTTGAGCATTTCAGACAACGTTTTTGAACTTACCATATGTTCAAAAACCATATTCGGATAAAATGTTGCCAAGTTTAATGCCGTTGTAACTGCTTTTTTATATTTTCGGGATGCTTTTTCAAAAATTTTATCGGCAATTTGTGAAGCCGGTATTTTGCTGTTACGATAAACAAACGGCACAATTAATCGACGCTTTTTCTTACCGTCAAACCATGCAACATAACGAACTTTTTTCTTATATCGCTTGTACAAGATATAATCTTTGCGCATAAAATCAAAAAAATCCGTCAAAAATGATTTTAACGGAAATTTACAATTTTGAATGTAAACACAAGGAATTATATATTTTTTTTGGTCAACGGAAGCTACTTCCGGTTTTAATCCGGCTTTTTTATATTCCGATATCAAAAATTCTGCATATTCCGGTTTCATCATACATATCCGATAATTTTTTTGCATTATAAATTTGAAATTATTAATATTTTATTGTTTATATGTTTTTAAAACGAAAAAAATATTTATTTTTTTTAAAAAATGATTACACTGTATGCCATGAAAGAAAAAGAATTTAAAATAATAAGTCCGTTTGAGCCTTCAGGTGACCAACCCCAAGCCATTAAAGAATTATGTGAAGGTTTAAAAAACGGGCTTAAAAATCAGGTCTTGCTCGGAGTTACCGGCTCGGGCAAAACTTTTACCATGGCAAAAATTATTGAACAGGCCAAAAGGCCGGCTCTGATTATGGCTCCAAACAAAATTTTGGCCGCACAGCTTTATGCCGAAATGAAAGAGTTTTTCCCTAACAACAGGGTTGAATATTTTGTTTCATATTATGATTATTATCAGCCGGAAGCCTACATTCCCAAAACCGACACATACATCGAAAAAGACTCTGCAATCAATGAACAAATTGATCGTATGCGTCATGGTGCAACACGCAATGTGTTAGAAGAAAATGATGTTATCATTGTGGCTTCGGTTTCTTGTATTTACGGTTTAGGATCCATGGAGTCATATTCTTCGATGGCCTTTGGCTTAAAAGTCGGTGATATCATTGAGCCGCAAGAAATTTATCGCAATTTGACCGAGATTTTATACGAGCGCAATCAGTTAAACTTTATCAGAAGCACATTTAAGGTAAACGGTGACACTTTAGATATTTTTCCGGCTCACTATGAGGACCGAGCCTGGCGAATTTGCTTTTTCGGTGATGAAATTGAAAGTATTTCAGAGTTTGACGTATTAACCGGCAAAAAAACCGTCGATTTATCAGAAATTATCGTTTATCCGGCAAACCATTATGTAACCCCTCGCCCTGCTCTTTCGCAAGCTATATCACACATCAGAACAGATTTAAAACTCAGACTTGATGAATTAAAATCTCAAAACAAACTGTTAGAAGCGCAACGGCTTGAGCAACGCACCCGATTTGATTTAGAAATGCTTGAAACTACAGGCCATTGCAAAGGTATTGAAAACTATTCTCGTTATTTAACCGGTCGTTTACAAGGAGAACCACCACCCACTTTGTTTGAATATTTCCCCAAAAACGCACTTTTATTTATTGATGAAAGTCACATTTCCGTTCCGCAAATCGGAGCTATGTACAGAGGTGACTTTAACCGCAAAAGCACACTTTCTGATTATGGTTTCAGATTACCTTCATGTTTGGACAATCGGCCTTTAAAATTTGAAGAATGGGATAAGATGCGTCCGCAAACTATATTTGTTTCCGCCACTCCGGGCGATTGGGAGTTAGAACAAAGTCAAGGTGTGTTTTCGGAACAAATTATTCGTCCTACCGGACTTATCGACCCTGTTTGCGAAGTTCGTCCGGTTGAAAATCAAGTTGATGATTTGATGCATCAGTGCAAACAAATTACGCAACAAGGTCAAAGAGTTTTGGTTACGACTTTGACCAAAAAAATGGCCGAGGATTTAACCGAATATTTGAACGAAAACGGCATAAAAGTTCGTTATATGCACTCTGATATTGACACTTTGGAACGTATTGAAATTATACGAGATTTGCGCTTAGGTGTTTTTGATGTCTTGGTCGGAATCAATTTGTTGCGAGAGGGGTTAGATATTCCGGAATGTTCATTGGTGGCTATTTTAGATGCCGACAAAGAAGGTTTTTTGCGTTCTACCCGTTCGCTTATTCAGACCATCGGCAGAGCCGCCCGAAATGCGCAAGGTAGAGTAATTTTGTATGCCGACAAAATTACCGGTTCCATACAGGCAGCTTTAGATGAAACAAATCGTCGTCGTGAAAAGCAAATAAAATATAATTTAGAGCATAACATCACCCCGCAAACCATCAAAAAAAGCATTTCTTCAACCTTAAAAGAAATGACTGAGACCGATTTTGCAAAAGATGAAAAAATATCGATTACCGATTTGAAAAATATTGATAAAAAAATCAGAGAATATACCAAGCTGATGAAAGAAGCCGCCCTAAATCTGGAATTTGAGCAAGCAATGATTTACAGAGATAAGCTTCGTGAGTTGGAAAAATCGGCCATAAAAATCTGAAGTTAAAAGTTTTTTGTTTATAACTTGGTATATATCATTTTGATTATTTTTTAATTTGCTATTCTCTCAAAGCATAATTTTATGAGGTGAAAAAATGATTCTTAATACAGGATATGAAGCAATAATCAGCGGACTTTTAGGTGTTTTTATCGCACAGGCCTTAAAGATTTTGACACACTATGTTAAAACCAAACAAATTGATATGACCGTGTTGTCAAGTACCGGCGGAATGCCCAGTTCTCACAGCGCCGGAGTGTGTGCCTTAACTACATCATTGGGGCTGATTGCCGGCTTTGACTCGTTGTTTTTTGCTCTTAGCAGTGGATATGCTTTGGTAGTTATGCACGATGCCGCCGGTCTTAGAAAAAATGCCGGTGATATTGCACGAATCGTTAACCAGATAATTAAAGATTTTTACAAGTCTGACATCAAAACAAAGTCGGCACAACTTAAAGAATTGTTGGGACATACCCCAAATGAGGTTATTGCAGGATTTATCCTCGGTTGTCTGATAGCTGTCATTTTGCACTATTTATTGTTAATATAAACAACTTTTTATACCTAAGATCATTATCAAGCAAGTATTTGTTGACGGAGTAAAGCATATCTTTTATTGTCATAACCGATTTGTAATTTCATTTGTGAAAGAGAAAAATAATGAATATGTTTTGGTTTAAATTAAAATTGAAATTTATAAAACCGTTTAATTGCGGATTTTTACCTGTTGTTGATGGACACAAGATTTTTTATCAAGAGTTTGGAAATAAGAAAGGTGAACCGGTGCTTATTTTTCATGGCGGCCCTGGTGGAAGTTCGAAATCTTATCAATCTTCCGGTTTTGATTTGAGAAAATATCATATTATAACATTTGATCAACGAGGTTGCGGAAAATCGGAATATAAAGAACTCTTGTATAACAACACCATACAAGATACCATAAAAGATGCAATAAGATTGTTAAAACACTTAAATATCAAACAAGAAGTTATTGTTGCCGGAGCGTCATATGGTGTAGCTTGTGCTTTGTTATTTACTCAAACATATCCTGAATTGGTTAAAAAAATTGTGCTAAACAGTGTGTTCTTAGCTCGCAAAAAAGATAGTGATAATATGTCGCCTTCAGCGGAACTGTTCTATCCCGATGCTTTGGATATCTTACAAAAGCAAGCTAAAGACAAAGATATGTTTGACTTTTTTTATCAAAAACTTTTTTCCGATAAACAAAAAGACATTGATTTAGCCATGCAATATTATGCTCCCTTTGAGCATATGATAGGCAAATTTGATGTTGATTTTCCTAAAAAAGAATATGATGAAAAAAAACTGGCTAAATTTAGAATTTTTATGCACTATATGAAACATAATTTTTTTCTAAAAGATAATCAACTTATTAAAGATGCAAAAAAGATTGCGCATATACCGACATATATTTATCATAACCGGATAGACTTTATTTGCCCGTTATATCAAGCTTTCGATTTACACAAGGCACTGAAAAAATCAAAATTTACAGTAGTGAAATCATCAGGACATTGCAGTTCGGAAATATATCTTACAATGTATAATACCTTTAACCGAAAATTTTTATGAAAGGATTAAAATGCAATATTTATCAAATATAAATGAACCTAAAGACATCAAAAACTTATCTTATAACGAACTTGATGTTTTAGCTCAAGAAATCAGACAAGCCATATTAAACAGAACAAGTGTTTTGGGAGGTCATGTCGGCTCGAATTTGGGCATGGTTGAAGCTATCATTGCGTTACATTATGTGTTTGATTCTCCCAAGGATAAAATTGTGTTTGATGTGTCGCATCAATGTTATGCACATAAAACATTAACCGGAAGAAAAGAATATTTTTTACATAATGAACTTATGAGAAACATATCCGGTTATACCAACCCTAAAGAAAGTAAGCATGACTTGTTTACAATCGGTCATACTTCAACATCTGTTTCACTTGCTTGCGGGTTGGCAAAAGCTCGCGACATTCAAAATCAAACACACAATGTCATTGCGGTTATTGGTGACGGCTCTTTAAGCGGTGGAGAAGCTTTAGAAGGATTGGACTTTGCCGGTGAGCTTGATACAAACCTGATAATTGTGGTTAATGACAACGAAAGATCTATTGCCGAAAATCACGGAGGTATGTATAAAAACCTACAATTGCTCCGAGAAACCGGAGGGACAGCCGAATGTAATATATTTAAATCTTTCGGATTGGATTATGTGTATCTTGAAAATGGTAATTCAATTGCCGAGTTAACCGATGTTTTTGCAAAAGTCAAAAATTGTACCAAGCCGACGGTAGTACATATTCATACCAACAAGGGCAACGGATATACATATGCTCAAGAGAACAAAGAAAAATGGCACTTTAATGCTCCGTTTGATGTGCAATCCGGAGAAAACACAATTGATATGTCCGCACCGAATTATAACTCATTAACTGCCGATTATCTTATCGAAAAAGTAAAGCAAAACGAAAATATTGTAGTAATCAATGCCGGAACTCCCGGTGCTGTCGGATTTACATCGCAAAAAAGAGCCTTAATTAAAAACAGATTTATTGATGTCGGTATTGCTGAAGAGCACGCTGTAGCCATGAGTTCGGCTATGGCTAAAGCTGGATGTAAACCAATATATTGTGTATTAAGCTCATTTGTGCAACGCACTTATGACCAATTATCACAGGATTTAGCTTTAAATGAAAATCCGGCTGTAATCTTAGTTGCTTGGACAGGATTAGGCAGTGCTGATGCAACGCATTTAGGCTGTTTTGATATTCCATTAATCTCAAACATACCAAATTTGGTTCATTTAGCTCCGACAAGTAAAGAAGAATATTTTTCTATGCTTGATTGGGCTATCAAGCAAGATAAAAATCCGATTGTAATTCGCATTCCTTCAATTTTGTTTAATGCACCCTATCCTATCAAGACAGATTTTGATAAACTTAACACATCATCAATTGATGTTAATGGTTCAGAAGTTGCGCTTATCGGTGTCGGTGCATTTTATAATTTAGCCTTAAAAGTTTATGATATGCTAAAATCAAAAGGTATCAATGCCAGTGTTATAAATCCTCGTTTTATAAGCGGACTTGATGAAAAAACACTGGAAAATGTAAAACAAAACCACCAACTTGTGGTAACCATGGAAGACGGTATATTAGATGGTGGTTTTGGGCAAAAAATTGCCGCATTTTATGCAAATTCCGATATAAAAGTTCTAAACTATGGCGGCAAAAAAGAATTTACCGACAGAATGCCGATTGACGAACTTTATCAGAAAAACAGACTATTCCCGAAACTGATTGTTGAGGATATACTTGATACATTAAAATAATATGAAGCTCCGAGAAATCGGAGCTTATTTTATTACAAGCTTTGCTGAAAACCCCCATTTTAATGGGGGGTTGAAAGTTTCCGACGACGATGTTATAGTAGGGTATGGAATTTGTACAGAGTCAACATAGTGTATACAGACTGAGCTACCATGTGGTATGGGTTTGT
>JAFTYO010000027.1 GCA_017464685.1 Alphaproteobacteria bacterium | reverse complement strand
TTAAACCCCAAATCAATACACTTTAAACTTGCAAAAAAAAAAAACGGTTTAAGATGCGATGTGAAAGGTAAATTTTGACCTTTCAAAGGTACTTAAACTTAATTTTTATAGAAAGGATTAAATTATGAGAAAATATTTTCTTTTATCCGGTATGGCTCTTATGGCTGCAACTAATGCTATGTCAGCTGATGGAGTTATAAATGCTAGAGTAGATGTAAAATATGCTACACAAACAAGCTGTTCTGATATGGATTTCGGGACACTCATTCTTCCTCCATTAAAAGATGATGGTCCTGTTTCTGGAACTATCACTTTAGGCAATGGAGAAGACTATATGACTGTTGCACTAACAGGTGATGGTGTCCTTAAAGGGAGTCCTGAAGCTGGTGTTTGTATATATGAGGAAAGTACTGAAACTCTGACCAATAATGAAATTATTGTAGACTTTGATGCCGCATATCTTGAAAGCAGAGGTTTTGAATTAACTATAAATCCTGAATACATTTATAGTAATGGCTCAGTATATCTTAATTCCATTTTAAAATATACGGACCCTGTAGAAGGTGAAACATCATTTACAATTAATATATATTTCTTAAATGAATAATATTTATTTGTATTTATATAAAAAAATATACTCAGTTTTATGATACAAACAAGCTCCGAAAATATCGGAGCTTGGTTTGGGTTATTTTTCCATCCACTTAATCCTTACTCTGGACAATTCCCGATTATCATCAAGGGCGGTAACAGAATGTAAGCTTTGCAATCCTTCAATTTGCGAAACAATTTTCACATTTTCGCCCAAGTGTCCCTCTTTTTTGAATGCCACTTCAATTTCTTGCGGTAAATATTTCTCTCTGAAAGAATGTTCCAAACTCTCACTTGCCCACAACGGATACAAAGCATTGTTTACATGCTGATTGATATCTATATCATCAAACCGCACCGAAAATTCTTTCTCGAAATCAGCTCTTGCAACCTCAGGCAATTTTTCAAAATCTGAGACCATTGAATGTTCATTTACCACTTTATATTGTGGCAATTTTTCTTTTAAGGCCACGGGGCGCTTGCGGGCAAAATCTATCAATATCCATTGACTTGTAGCAGTTATAATTATCTTTTCTGAAGCATCATAAACCGCAAAATCACGAATCGCGCCGAGTTTTCTTTCTTCTGACGGCCAAGTAACAATTTTTATCTGCTCATGAATTTTGGGCATACGATTAATTTTGATATGATAGTTTGCTCCTACCCATGCCAAACCGTTAGACAAGCAAAACTCCATACCCAATCCTAAATTAGCCGCATGAGAATCTGCCATATCTTGCAAAATGTTAAACAAAGTCACAATGCGCAAATAACCGTTCTTATCACACTCATAAGTGCGCAGATTATATTCTTTTACATATTTTTCCATTAAGACAGTTCCTTAAAACAAAGATGTATTTTTCGTATTTTCCAAAAACGCCAATTTGATTTTTTCAAAACGATTAACTAATTTGTTCTTATATTTCAAACCACGTGACGGAATTTTAGAATGATAAGCCATTGCGGCTTTTTGCCAATCTTGTCGTTTTTGATATAGCTTTTTCAAAAATTTGGCACTGTATTCAACATTTTTTTCAGGCTCAAAAGCTTCTTCTATGTTTTCAAAAGCGTCGGCATGATATTTAAGGCTTATTTGCATACAACCGACATCAATGCTTGTAACACCTTGTGCCTGCAATTTTTTAACCTCAGCGACTGCTTCATTTTTGGTTTTAAAATGCTTGCCTTTACCATTGGCATTAATAGTCCACGGCCACGAAACAAAAGCTTTCTTTTCATAATCCCAACGGCCGGTTTCCACACTTGAAATGGTTTGCAACAAATGTGGTTTTATCTCATATCTATCTTCCATACGAGCCGCAGCCAAAGAACATAAATCAGCATCATTAACCTTTAGTGCAGTTGATGTGTTTTCTTTATAATCTTTTTGGGCTTTTAACGGGTGAGTAATGACTAAGGAAATAACCAATAAAAAAAGTATTTTTCTCAGCACTGTAAAATTTTATCCTATTTTTGCCGTTTTCTAAGCAAAGAACTTCCCTCTTTTTGATTTCCGTTCTACAATGTATCAAACAAGGTCTTAAAAGTCGGCGTTAACCACATTAACTTTGCGTTAAAGTATATTAACAAAAGTTAAATTTCAAGGATAGATAGCACATTATTTTTTAAAAATCCAGCATTTTTTTTGCAAAAGCACCTATAACCTCACACATGTCTGAGCTAACTCGTTGAAAATAGGAATTTTTTTTCAATAAATTTTCTTGGGCATAAAGTCCTCTGTTTACTTCCAATTGCAAGGTATAAACTTTTTTTCGGGGTTGGCAATAGTTAAAGGTGATAAAAGCACCAGAATATGGCACATTTAACGATACATTATAACCTTTTTGTTTTAAGCTGTTTTCAATAAAATGACTCATATTTTCCGGGCAACTTTGGGAGAACAAATTACCGATACAAAAGTCGATTTCATCACTTAAAGGAATAATATTACAGATTTTTGACGGCATGGAATGACAATCAATTACAAAACACATACCAAATTTTTTAACACATTTTGCAATCATCTGATTTAAGCGTTTATGATACACATCATACACATTTTTTATGCGTTCCTGCACTTCGTTATACGATAGCAAACCTTTATAAATCGGGTTGTTATTGGCATCAATGCGATGAATTAAACCAAGACCGAAACGGCAACGGTGATTTTCAATAATAAGTTTATCTTTAGGATAATTGTAGAACATATTTGCATCAAGCTCAATTTTATCACGATTAATATCAATAAATGCTCGTGCCACATTCATACTGATAATTCCGACACCTTCATTTTTTAAGGGCTCAATTAAAGCATCAACAAACAAATCTTCATTGGAGCGCAATTCTTCAATACTACGAGAAGTAAAAGTCATAAATTCATATGGAAAGACCGTTCCGGCATGAGGTACCGAAACAATCAGCGGATATTTAATATCGTTTAAATTGCTTTCATCAAAAATGTTGATTTTATTATAATCAACCCTAAAATCACAACGCATTTCAGGCATATGATATCCTTTCAGTTAACATCATATTAGCATTTTAATTATTAACTTTTTATAAAAATCTTAAAAAGATGTAAAATTCGTGCTAAAATTGTGTTGTCTTATAACGCAAATTCTATTATATTGTCGTAAGATTTCAGGAGCAAACTTATGGCAGAAAATAAATATATCGAAATTAAAGGGGCAAGGGAACATAACTTAAAAAATATCAATATTGATATTCCCAAAGATAAACTTACCGTTATCACAGGATTATCAGGAAGCGGAAAATCTTCGCTTGCTTTTGATACCATATATGCCGAAGGTCAAAGACGATATGTTGAAAGCCTTTCTTCTTATGCTCGCCAATTTCTTGATTTGATGAAAAAACCCGATGTCGATTCAATAGAAGGCTTATCGCCTGCTATTTCAATTGAACAAAAAACCACTTCTCATAATCCTCGTTCCACAGTCGGAACAGTTACCGAAATTTATGATTATATGCGCCTTTTGTGGGCAAGAGTCGGCACACCATATTCGCCGGCAACCGGTCTTCCTATTGAGGCTCAAATGGTTTCACAAATGGTTGATAAAATTTTATCATATCCTGCGGGAGCAAAAATTATGCTTTTATCACCCGTTGCCAGAGGTAAAAAAGGTGAGTTTAAAAAAGAATTTGAAAGTTTGCAAAAACAAGGATATCAAAGATTAAACATTGACGGACAAATTTTTAGTATTGATGAAATTCCACATTTAAACAAGAATATAAAACACGACATTGAAGTAATAGTTGATAGGATTATTGTTAAAGACACAATTTCGGAGAGGCTTGCGCAATCGGTTGAAACTTGTCTTAAGCTAAGCGACGGTTTGATGTTTGTTGAGCATATGGACAATAAAAAACGAGATATATTTTCTTCAAAATTTGCCTGTCCGGTTTCGGGCTTTACCATTGAAGAAATTGAGCCACGATTGTTTTCGTTTAATAATCCGTTTGGGGCTTGTCCGCATTGTGACGGAATCGGTGCTCGGTTATATATGGACCCCAATTTGATTGTTCCTAATGAAAATTTGAGCATAGAGAAAGGTGCTATCGCTCCGTGGTATGGTTTCAGGACATCTTTTTACACACAAACCATCAATTCTTTGTGCGATTTTTTGAATATTTCGACCAAAACCGCATGGAAAGATTTACCGCAAAAGGCCAAAGATATTATACTTTACGGTTCGGGCAATGTTTCAATTCCGATGTATTATTCGAGGTTTATGACCGACAAACCGTTTGAGGGTGTCATTCCGAATATGGAAAGAAGATTTTTAGAAACGGATTCAGCTTCGGCAAGGGAAGAACTGTCGCATTATCAATCGGCAGCGCCGTGTGAATTTTGCCATGCCAAAAGATTAAAACCTGAAGCCTTAGCGGTTAAAATTGCCGGTCTTGATATTATACAAGTGTCTGATATGTCGGTTAAAAACGCACTTGTTTGGTTTAAAAATGTTGAACAAACCTTAAGCCCAAAAAAACAACAAATTGCGCATAAAATATTAAAAGAAATTACCGACAGATTGCAGTTTTTAAACAATGTCGGGTTAGAATATCTTACTTTATCAAGACAATCGGGCAGTTTGTCCGGCGGTGAAGCTCAACGCATAAGACTTGCATCACAAATCGGCTCAGGCTTAACAGGTGTGATGTATGTGTTAGACGAGCCCTCAATCGGACTTCATCAAAGGGATAACGACAAACTGTTAGAAACACTTAATCATCTTCGAGATATCGGCAATACCGTAATTGTGGTTGAGCACGATGAAGATGCCATAAAAGCTGCCGATTATCTTGTTGATATGGGGCCTCTTGCCGGACAGCAAGGCGGTCATGTTGTAGCCAAAGGAACGGTTGATGAGGTGCTTAAAAATAACGACAGTTTAACGGCTCAATATATCAACAAAGAAAAAAATATTGAGGTGCCGAAAACAAGGCGCAAAGGTAACGGATTGTATATTGAGCTTGAGGGGGTAAAAACCAATAACTTAAAAAATGTGAATTTGAAATTGCCGCTTGGTGTGTTCAATGTGGTAACCGGAGTTTCAGGAAGCGGAAAATCTTCTTTGATTTTGGAAACATTGTACAAGGCCTTAAATCGGGAAATTAACGGCTCCAGAGAGCCGGCTGGAATATATCAAAAAATTAAAGGTTTTGAACATATTGATAAAATTATTGACATTGACCAGTCGCCAATCGGCCGAACGCCTCGTTCAAATCCGGCCACATATACCGGTTTGTTTACATATATTCGTGATTGGTTTGCCAATTTGCCCGAAGCCAAAGCCAGAGGATATACGGCCGGCAGATTTTCATTTAATGTTGCGGGCGGACGATGTGAGGCTTGCAAAGGTGACGGAGTTACCAAAATTGAAATGCACTTTTTGCCTGATGTATATGTTGAGTGTGATGTTTGCAAAGGCAAGCGCTTTAATCGAGAAACCTTAGAAGTTAAATATAAAGCAAAATCCATTGCCGATGTTTTGGATATGACGGTTGATGAGGCTTATGAATTTTTTGAAAACATTCCGTCAATTAAAAATCGGCTAAATTTGTTAAGACAGGTCGGTTTGGGATATATCAAACTCGGGCAACCGGCAACCACCTTGTCGGGCGGTGAGGCGCAACGAATTAAGTTGTCAAAAGAACTGTCCAAAAAAGCCACCGGAAAAACACTTTATATTTTAGATGAGCCGACAACCGGACTTCATTTTGAAGATATAAACAAATTGCTCAAGGTTCTGCATACATTTGTTGAACAGAACAACACGGTGCTTGTAATTGAGCATAATTTAGATGTAATCAAAACCGCAGATTACATTGTAGATATCGGCCCTGAAGGCGGTGATAATGGTGGACGGATTATCGCAAAAGGCACACCGGAGCAAGTGGTAAAAGTGCCGCAAAGTTATACGGGAAAATATTTGAAAGGTAAACTTTGATGACTGATAACATTCTTTTACTCTCATGTTGTGCCCCTTGTTCCTGTGCAGTTATAAAAACCATGGCTGAAGAACAAAAAAAATTTTCGGTTGTTTTTTACAATCCGAACATCAGACCATTGGCCGAATATGAAAAAAGACGAGATGAAAACAAAAGAGTGTGCCATCAATATGGCGTTGAGTTTATTGAGCTTGAATATGACAACAAAGCTTGGTGCCAAGTGATACAAGGCCTTGAAAATGAGCCAGAAAGAGGAAAAAGATGCTCAATATGTTTTCATTTGCGACTAAAAAGAGTTATGGAGTATGCCTTAAAAAATAATTTTACGGCGGTGGCTTCGGTTTTGGGAGTTTCAAGATACAAAAATTTAGAACAAGTCAACCAAATGGCAGAACTTGCCTCACAACAAACCGGTTGCCCGTATGTGCATATTGAGGGACGTAAAAACGGAATGCAAGAACTGAGAAATATGCTGATTAAAGAACTTGAACTTTATAATCAAACATATTGCGGTTGTAAACCCAGAGATTATTGATGTAAATATATTATAATCTCTAAAAGTTCTTCAACATTTTGAGCATAACAAACTTTTTCTATATCTTTTACAGATAGATCTTTCAAACAAATTGAATAATCCGGACACCCTAGATATCCGTAAATTTTAAATCCTTTGTCATCAATTGCTAATGTGATAGTTGAAATATTATTATAATGTTCTTTTAAAACAGTTAAAGTATTTTGACAAATAGCAAACCCTTCAGACGATATTTTATTATTTGAAATCGGTAACTTAAATATAATATACGATTCTTCTTGTTTGGAACCGTCTGCTTGGAGTACAAGTCCATAATGAAAGGTTATATTTGATCCAAAAACATCCTTAATTGAATTATTATCATCATTAAAGGTCATCCCTTCCGGAATAAGATTTAATATGTTAAAAATATTTGCATTAATACTCTTGCCTGTTTGAGCGAAACTCCTGTTAAGCTGAGGTTTTAATTCAATAGCACTAATTATAAATTGATTAAAACTTTCGGTATGTTTATTGAGCTTATATTTCATCATCGCTTTTGAGTAACCTGTGATACCACCGACGGAAAGAACACCAATAATTGCAAGAACACCTAACATTTCAACCATTGAACGACCGATTTGATTATATTTTTTTCTCATCAAACTAACTCCTATAATATATTTTGAGCTCATCATAAACCATTTTTTTTTTTTTGCAATTTATACGAGTCTTCTTTGTGGATATTTAGCTATTTATGATGTGTATCTTTCAATATCGTCGTTTCTGCGCCTGAGCTTTAGTTCTGGCGCCGGTATGATGCTG
>JAFTYO010000026.1 GCA_017464685.1 Alphaproteobacteria bacterium | reverse complement strand
TTCCCCAATATATACCGCCTGTATATCCTCTTCTTATTCACTCTGTTCCTATAACCTTCCCAACCACTCAAAGTCGCCCCCTCGCCGTTGGTAAAACCGCTTATAAACAATTCTCTCCCCCTTGTCAAGCGCTTTTTTTAATTTTTTTTAAAAAATTTGCGTTTTTTTCGACAACTTTCCCAAAGTACCACTTTTTAAATTTTACGCAAGATAACAAATAGCACTAAATCAATATTTTATATGCTTTCAAAAGTTATGCACAATCTTGTGAATTATTTTGCACATATAACAATATTTTTTATTATCCACCGTATATACATATATATTTAAAAGTATAATTTCGATTTTATTATTTTAATTGACAAGTGTAAAAATCTTTAATATCCTGATAATAACAGCAGTGGTTGAGGCTGGCTGCCTGCCCATCAGGCGAACTCGGACGAGACAACCTCTTTTAATTTTAATCAGCAAAACCCTAATGGAGGATTTTTGACTGGCAGGCATCAATTGATATATCCTCGCAGATTTAGGAGTTTATGTTATGATTACGCAATCTTTGGATTTATCCCCTTTAACTTTGGACAAACTTTTCAACGATGGTTTGTGTTTAACTTTTAATCCGAGCGAATCGATTGAATATAAAGACATTATCGAACAAGAAATTAAATTAAAAAACACTTGGGTATTATCAAAAATTGCCAAGCTTGCATTTGATAATTATAATGCCCCGTTCCATTATTTTTCCAATGGTGTATTAATTCATGCTTTTGTTCCCTCAAAGGATAACGATATAGCCCTTGCCCGAATCGAAAAAATGCTTTTCATAAGAGGTTATAAAATTGAAAAAGTATATGGCCCGCAAAATCAAATTGAATTTTTTGCATATAGTGATTTTTTGCGCAAAATTTCCGAGTATGCTCTTAAAATTTATCCTCAGAAAGAACATATATATTTCGAATCGATTCCGGATAAGAAAACCTTTATCGAAACCTGTTTTAAAAACGGCAATGTTTTACTTACCGCTTCAAAATATGAAAACATACCCGAATCGTGCAGGTCTTATATGGCTTTATTTGAAGACGGCTCATTTTATGTTTCAAACAGATATAAAATCGGAAATTCAATTTTCAATCCGCAGTTACCGAAAGATTTTAAGTTTGCGAATCGGAAATATTTTTACTTGCAACTAAAATATATACCGCAAGATTATTTAGATGCGTTATATACACAGGCAAAAAAATATGACTGGTATCAACCTAAAACCGAAAAGCAATCAATTGCAGATGAAAAATCATCAGCAAAAACACAAAAAAGCGCCAAGGAAATTTATATTGAGATGTTAAAACAAAAAGCAAGATATTTGAAAAAAATGCTAAATATTCCTCATCATGAAGCTTTGGAAACGGTTGCAAAAATGGTTGGCTTCAACAACTTCAAAGAGGCGCTTACCATAAACGAATCGAATGCAGAATATTCCATAAAGCAAGAAAAAGCAAAAAAAGAAAAAGCTTTACAAAAAGGGCTTAATCAAATTGAAGATGAATATAAACGATATTTGAGAAATTTATAAAATATTTCAATCAGTCCGTGCTGTTTTTTGTTGATTTTTATACAAATATATGACATAATTATTTTGTCACATAGCCAATCGGCTATGATGATAACGGACTTTAGCAAGTCTATATGGTACACGGCTTCAGATTAGCCGAAAGCTTGGGCAGGCAGGCCCCAAGCACATCTCTTCGCATGAGCGGGGAGCTTGTCGTATATGTTCAGAAGTTATACTTTAAAAACGGCAAGGTCATTTTGTACCATATGATTTGCTAACTCTCCGCTCGTTGAAAATTAGCAAGAAAGGTACAAAAATGAACAATACATCGTCATATACAGCTGATATTTTAAGACAACTTGCCGATGTGGCAGAAGGGAAAAAAGACTTAAACGAAGTGGTTAATTCTGTTACATCAGATGTTGCCGTAATTAAAAAAATCAAAGAAAATTATAATCAATTTAAAGAAATTATCTCAACTTTAAAGAGAAATGTTAAAGAGCAAGTAAAAGATGAAATCAGAAAAAATGATTTAGATGCAAAATATGAAACATCGTCAGCACTTGCCGTGAAAGATGCTGATGGTAATGTGGTAGGATATATGGGGTTAAAATCTAAAGAGAAAAAAGCTTGGATTGACCGTATAAAAGAAAATTTGGCTACCTCTTTTCATAACAATGCCGATTTATTAACCGATAAAAAAACCTTTAAACAAGTTCAAAAAGAAACTTGGTTAAAAACTCATCAGGATAACATCGAAACTTCTGCTACATACAGGCATGCAAGCGGTTTTGCAACCGGTGTTTACAAAGGAGTCAAGAAAACTATAGAGGAACTTAGAGGCACCCAAAAACCGACTCCTGTCTTGCCGAATAAAACTCAACCGAGTAAATATGCCGGCTTAGATGAAACGCAATTTAGGGTTGCTTTGGGCTCGGCTTATGACAACTTTGCAAGGCTAGAACATTTTAATGTTGCCGATGATGTAAAAAAGGAGGTTTTACAAGAAATAAATCTGGTTTTGGAAGAAGCAAAAAAACGATATCCCGATGCAACTGCGGAAAATACGCAAGGTTCATATTTTAAGGATAAAGATATTGCATCTATGGAACAACAGTTTATGCCATATATGCGAGAGGCAGCCAAATCCGACAATGTTTTTGCTCAGGAAGTGAATCGCTATGAGGCTTGGCGAAACGGCAATGATGCCATAATACAAGGGCCGATGATGACTCTTAAGGAAATGCCTTTTGAAAATGTTGCTCGTTGGGGAACCCGTGATAAAACTTTTGAAGTATCCAAACAAAGATATGGCAATGAAGCTCTTGATTGCTTCAACAATCCTTACCGAAAAGCAAAAAACACCCTGAGTCAGGAAGAATTGGCAGCAGAAATGGCAAAAGTTGCAAAACTTAACATTCGTTAAAAAAGTGCCTTAAGATATAACTTCTTAAGGCCTTTTTTTAGTGTTTTTTTGATCTATGCCGATTGTTATGGTAATGGCGAATCGATATCGGTTTATAGTGATGATGTTTATGAGGTTTAAATTCATTAAATAATAATGTCCCAATAACTGCCGTTGTTACACCGGCTAATATTGTCCCTGAAGTTGACGGTGCATCATAGTAGTATGCATTGTTAACTTGCGGAGTTTCTCTTACAACAGTTAATTGTTGGCTAGATGGTATATTTGCCGAATTTGAAGTAAAAATTTGTTGTTTTACATATCCGTTATCATCAATTACAACTATAGTTTCAGCTTTTGCTGAAAACGAAAATATTATTAATGTAGCAAGTGTAAACATTATTTTTTTCATTTTATTCTCCATTAATTTTATCTCAGACAATATGTAAAACGTTAAAGCTGATAAAAAAGTTCATTTTTAAAAAATTTTTGCATACTTACACTGATTTTACTTGATAATCTTTAATTGTTGAGTATTATAAATGTGTTTTAATATTTTATGGAGGTTACAATAGCTATTGAAAATAACAATGCGCCAGTACGCACTGATGACGGACCACGCATTAACGATGAAATTAAGGTAAGAGAAGTTCGCTTAATTGATGAAAATGGAGAAAACAGAGGAGTTGTTTCTATATCTGAAGCTTTAAGAATTGCAGATGATGCCGGACTTGATTTGATTGAGATTTCTCCACAGGCAGTTCCGCCGGTTTGTAAAGTTTTGGACTACGGTAAATATAAGTATGAAGTCCAAAAACGTAAAAACGAAGCAAAGAAAAATCAGAAAGTTGTAAATATCAAAGAATTAAAATTACGTCCCGTGATAGATACACATGACTATGAAGTTAAGATAAAGCAGGCTAAGAAATTCTTGTCTCAAGGTGATAAGGTTAAATTTACCATGAGATTTAAAGGTCGTGAAATGAGCGCAAATGACATGGGTAAGGAAATTTTAAATAAAATTATTGAAGATTTAGATACTGTCGGAAAGGTTGATTCTGCACCAAAGCTTGATGGACGACAAATGATGATGCTGATATCACCGATGTAAAATAATTTTTAAAATAAAAGTCTTCCATACTACGGAAGGCTTTTATTTTATGCTTGCATCCATGGGATTAAACCGTAATTTTATGGTCTTCCACATATCATATTTATCGGCATATTTATCGGCAAAAATCTTATAAATATTAACACCGCTTTTATTTGAGCAACTATAAACCGCGCGTCTTGCACTTTCGGCAACGGCTCTAAAGTGCGAATCGGAATTTAATCTGGATTTATCCAAAATTTCAACATTTTTAACCGAGCCGTCTTGGTTCAAAAAAGCTCTGATTTCAACTATCATATTTTCAACACCACGACCACCGGGGTCAAAGTTCCAACATTCACGCAGTTTACTCGCAATTAAATCGGTTTCGGATATGGTCAGCTCGCTAAAATATGAGCCTGATGTTCCGCCCTCAACTCCCATATTGGCAACTTCGGTACCGGTTTTTATCACTGCGGGAGCAACTTCTTGCCCGATTTGTTTTTCCATTGCACTTACCGAATCCATCAGACTCTTTAACGGATTGGATATGGTTTTTGGAGTTTCTTGTTTTTTGGGCTCGGCTTTTTTAGGCTCAGGGGCTTTGGGCTTTTCGGCCAGCTTCGGCACCGGTTTTTTTTCAGGCTTCGGCTGAGGTTTTCTTGCCGGTTTCGGTGCGGGTTTAGGTGCCGGCTTCGGTTTTTCCTCCGGCTTTGGTACAGGTTTCTTTTCCGGCTCCGATTTTGGCTCAGGTGTAGTATCAACAAAATCTTTTTTCGATTCTTCCTGTTTAACTTCCGGCTCAGGCTTCGGTGCAGGATCAGGCGCTTTTTCTTCTCTTGTCCAGTTTGGCCGAGGTTTCTTTTCTTCCGGAGCGGTTGCTTTTTTATCCTCCTCACCAAAAACCGCTTTAGGCGGCAGATTGGTTATTTCTGCCAGTTTTATATCTTTCAAATCAACAATTATGGGAGCCTGTCCCATTGTCATTTCAGGTGAAGATAACGGCAAATCAAGCATTATTATTAAAAATGCCGCTAAATGTAACCCGATAGATTTGTAAAGATATCTGTTCATCAATGCCTACTTTTTCCTTGTGAGCGGACGAGCCTCGGTTTTAAGACCAACTTTTTCAAATCCGGCTTCTTTAAGCATTGCCATAAGATTTATAACCCTGCCGTATTCGGAAGTCGTGTCTCCTGAAATTGTTACCGAAGCTTCAATGTTTTCACCTCTGATAGCCTTAACTTTAGCCACAATTTTATCATCAGGCACAACCGTTTTTCCGATGTAATAATAGCCGTCTTTATCAACACTGATATTAATTGAGGTTTCTTTACCCTCTAAAACCTTACCACCTACTTTTGGCAAATCAAGTGCAATACCGGAAGTCATCAGAGGTGCTGCCACCATAAATACCACCAATAAGACCATCATCACATCCATCAGATTGGTGATATTGATTTCCGAGTTGCGGCGACTTGTTCGTCTTGATGAAACTCTTTTATATGAGCTGTTAAACATCTTATTCTCCTGCCATTTCGGCCTTTATAGTACTATCATCAATTTCACGAGATAAAATGGTTGAAAATTCAGCAATAAAGTTTTCAAGCTTTTTAGCATAGCGGTCAATGTCGGAAGTTATCATATTATACGCAACTACAGCCGGAATAGCCGCAATTAAACCAAACGCTGTTGTAAACAACGCTTCGGCAATTCCGGGTGCCATCGCAGATAAAGAATTGCTTTGCGTGGCGGCAATAGCATTAAAACTGTTGATAATTCCCCAAACCGTACCGAACAATCCGACAAGCGGAGCCACAGAACCGGTTGAGGCTAAAAAACCCAAACGATTGTCCAAGTCATCAAGCTCTTTATCCATGGAAACCATCATCGCTTTTTCAATGCGTTGTTGCAAAGAAACACCTCTTAAACCTCTGTCGGTTTTAGATTTTAACAGATTTGAACGGCGCCATTCTTTCATTGCTGCCATAAACATTGCTGACATCGGGTCACGGGGGTGATTGCCGATGGCATCATAAAGTCTGTCCAAAGACCCACCTGACCAAAAAGCTTCTTCAAACTTTTTGGAGGTCTTTTTTACCTGACGCAAAGTAGAAAATTTTTCAAAAATGATTGTCCATGACCAAACAGAGGCCGCAATCAAGCCAATCATTACCACTTTTGTAACCGTATCCGACGCCCAGACCAAATCCCACATAGACATCTGATTTGCAGTTTCTACGGCAACATCTGCAAGCTCTTGTGTTTCCATTTTTTATCCTTTTTAATATTTATAGATATAGTTGTGTCGTTTGTATCACAAAATATTAAATTTTCGATTAATATTTGTGCAAAAAAAGCCTCGTTTTTCTTGTAAAAAGAAATAACGAGACTTAATCTTACCTCTGCTCACTTACAATCAGCTTCTCAGCCAACCAATCAATGAGCTTAAAATAGACCATCCTGAGCCAAGAACAAAGCCTACCCAGAACGGATGATAACCGAAAATGTACATACTATCGCATATGCACAAGAACTCTCCGATTATCATAACGGCTGCAAGACCAATTCCAAGAACAAGACCTAAGAGAAAGAAGGATAAAACCCAGCTAAAAACCGGCTCGATAAAATCCCATACAATCTCTGCCAGTGGCTTCAACATCCCGATGAACGCCACCACTATCAAAATTTTCCAAAACATATCCAACTTTGCAGTGCGGTAAGAACCCTACAAATCTAACACACAAAACAACCACACTAATTTTTGATTAAGTGCAGTATAACAAATTTTTCCAAAATTAGCAAGTGTTTATCTTGCCTAAACTTTAAACTTGCAAAAAAAAAAAACGGTTTATGATGAGCTCAAAATATATTATAGGAGTTAGTTGATGAGAAAAAATTGTGATAAAGGTCGTTTTATTCTTTCAAAATGTGGAGTAAGCGCCGTGATAAAAAGTTTCTTACGAAGAATG
>JAFTYO010000025.1 GCA_017464685.1 Alphaproteobacteria bacterium | reverse complement strand
GGGTTTCTTAAAAGGCAAGAGTAGTTTACTGATATACGAAAGATGGAGTAATATAAAATACCAGTATAGAAACAGAGAGTTTTGGTGTAAGGGGTATTACGTAGATACAACCGGTAAAAACACCGAAAAGATTAAGGAGTATATAAAAGGTCAGTTGAAGCAAGACCAAATGGCAGAACAACTGACAATGGACTTAAATGACCCGTTTACGGGTAAGTAGTAACAATTTGCGTCTGGCAGATTTCGGGTGCCCCGTTTAGGGGTTGCCAGTGGTAAAGGCTTCTAGCCGCATATGAAGAACCACGCGTTTTACGCGTGGGTCTCTTTTTATTAACCTAAAAAAACAGGAGCTAAAAATATGAAATATAATCGTCAAATTCAAATGGTAATGAAACAACAACTTGGTTTTTCATTAAACAGATATATCTTAAAAAACAATATTGATATCAAAAATCTTGCCGTATATTTCGACCTAGTCGATGAGAAATGCACTCTGGCATCTGTGTGTCGGAGTGACAGATTGAGGGTGTTGTAAGTTTCTATTTGCTAATCGTAATAATCACTGGTGACAATCATAATTTTATTTTTGTTTTGTTATAGTGCCTCCGGAGGATATCTCTTTGCCTGTAAGAGGTTTCAATAATTGAGTAGAAGATAAATCTGAATTATCTATAGTCGTTTTGCTATTATCTTTAGACGATTTAGGCTTGGTGATTGTTCCGCTTGGCGCAATTTTGGGACGATATGAAACAGTATTTGTTTCAACAGTTTCTACCTCTACAGGCTTTTGCAAAACAATATTTGTAGATGAACCATTTACTGTTGTTGTGGTAAAAGGAACACGAGCAGACGGTTGACCATCTGTTTTTATTAATAGAGGTTTATTTGTTTCTGGCTCAATATTCTCTTTATGTTTAGAAATATCACCTTCCTCAATTATGAGTATTTTTGAGCTTTCACTTTCTTGTTTTGTGAAATTATCTTTATTTTCCTCTGTATTTTCTTCTTTCTCCTTTTCTTCTTGCAGAGCCTTTAGTTCTTCTTGCTTTTTGATAGCGATATCTTCTTCCTCACGAACAATTTTTTTAGCATAATCAAATAGCTCTTGCATGGCTAAGTTTAAATTTGACATTTCTTCATTGATTTTTTCCAAATATTCTTTCAGTATATTATGTTGCAATTCAAGATTTGTTATATTTTTAGAATTTTCAACATCATTCTTACTATCTAAAGATTTATTATGTAAATCAGCAATATTACGCAAAGATGTTTCTATTTTATTTTTATAATCAGCAACCTGAGGTTCATTATCCAGAATCACAAGAGAATTTATATCAATTAAGCGTTTCGCATAATTATTTAATGTATCTTGATAATTAATTCCTTTATTTAACGAATTGTTATAGGTATTTTTTACCAACAAATAAGAATCTTCAGCTAAAACTTTCAAGTCAGTTGTGTGATGTTCATCTATTTCTCTTTTTATGGTTGCAAGCTCTGATCCAAAAACTTCAGTTTTTGCATTGATATCAGTTATTTGTTCATCAGTAATATCTTGTTTTGATATGTTTTGCATCTGAATTAGCTGCGAAAGGATATCATTAGCTAATACCAAAGAACTTTCATATTTGCTCTTTGAAGTTATATTTGCACTTGTTTTTGCATATTCTTTAACTTTGGGAAGAATATCTTTGTCAAGTTCGTCTTTAAGTTTACTTACTATATCTTGAGCCAATTTCATTCTGTCTGTTAAATCTTTGATACGAGCTTTTTCTGCGGCCTCATTCTCTAATCTTATTTTTTCCCAATAGCTATCATATTTGTTTTTTAATGCTGAACTATTAATTACCAAATTAGGATTGTTAAGTGAATTGGTCCATTGATATTCAATCGGAACAATTCTGTCTTTTAATAAATTAAATTCTAAGTTAAAATCAGCGTTGACTTCCCAATCAAGTAAATTAACATTACCTTTGGAGGTAACAACGGCTTGGTTGTTTTCCATTTTAATATCTTTAATTGTTATATTACCATTTTTGATTTCAAAATTTGCTGTCGAATTGTAAAAAGCAGTTTCACCGCTTTGCAAGTTAGTTCTCAACATTTCGTACAAATCATCAGAACGGGTTCTGTCTTTTATATCTTCTTCAATTGCATATAAGTCCCATCCCTTAAAGTCTAAGTTTGTGGCTTTGATAAAAGCTGATCCGCTCAACCCTTTAATAAAATTTTCAATAGATGTTGCCGGAGCATTAAACTTTATATTTGCATTTAATAATCCGTTTGTAAATGCATACTTTTTGCCACCTGTTCCGGCTATTTCAAAATCGGATAGGTCAATAGTTGCCTTTATATTTGGGGAAGAATTTATGTCTATGGCAATATTTCCTTTTACGCTTGCATTTTCTTGATTCGCATATATGTTTTTAATATTAATTGCTCCTTGCTTAATTAAAACATCTGATTGAGCATTCTCAAAATTGTAACCGTCAATTGTAAATGTATCAGCTCTAAATTTACCACTAAGTTCAAAAGTCTTATATAAACTATAATCAATTTTTACATTATCATAAGTTGGACGTTTTAGAAAATTTAATGAAGTATCAATGGTCTTAGTTTTTTTAATTTGTTTTACTTTTAAACTTTCTGGATTATAGATAAAACGATCAAACTCAAATTTGTTGGCATATAAGTCAGCCACTATTTTTGGATATTCATTTGTGGTAACTGATAAGTTTCCTTTAAAATTATTTGAACCGATAAAAGCGTCTACTTCATTGGCAGTCCAATCAGTTGAATTTCCTTTTATGTTTGATTTAAAAGTGAATATATTTGTGGCCATATACTGTGGACTATAATTATATCCAATACGATTTACAAACTCAACAAAATCAGGATATCTAAATTCTATATTCCCACGATAGTTAAGTTTACCGTCCGCATTAAATAGTTGTCCTGCATAAACCGAACTTAGCTTGTCCAGAGAAGTTACAGCCTTTATATTAATATTATTGGTATCACCGCTAAAGATTCCTTTTGTATTAATATCTTTTGCTTCAGAAATAAGTTTTATTTGAGGAAGATTTAATGATAATTTCTCGGCGAAATCTTTAAATTTAGAGGTTTTAAAGGCATATTTGATATTTTTGAAATGTGGAATATCGCCAATATTATTTATGTTACCTGATACAAGCAATACCGCATCATTAATGTTTTCAATATATAATTTTTCAATTTTTATGGTGTCCTTGTCTGTTAATAGTTTTAATGCGGATTTTTGTAATGCAACTCCATTATAAATTCCTAAATCAAGTTTGATATTTGCAGTTATATCATGACTATTCAAAAAATTAAATTTATTTAATACTAATTTAAGACGATCATTGAATGGAAGTTTTTTCTCTTCTTCATTTAAATAGGGAAAATAGTTATCCAAATTGACGTTATCTATATTTAAAGATACAAACAGATTATTGCGTTCATTTCTGGTCAGTCCTACAATTCCGTCTATGGAAGTTTTATCCATTGTAAAATTAAAAGGTGAAAGTTTAATTTGCTTTAAGTTACCTTCAAGACCAAAGTTTAATGATGCATTGCGATATGTAGATTGTGCATATACGGCAGGTTTTAACTTAATTAAATACAAAAATTTAAGAAAGTCTTGACTCAACGCATCAATATTAAACTTATAGGTTAACTTTTGCTCGCTCTCAAATATGTTTCCCTTAAGGCTAATGTCGGTATCCCCTGCAAACAATCCGGAAAGATTTTTTATTGTGAAAACATCATTTATTAAATCAGCACTAAAATTAAAATTTCTCACAATTTGATTGTTAAAATTAGCTTTTACCGCTTTGATATCGGTGATTAAATCAAAATCATAGTAAGGTGTATATTTAGATTCGCTGTTATCAATTTTCTTAAATTGTTCTTTTAACATTCCGATAATAGGCATCAAATCTAAATCGGTCATTTCAAAAAATGCTTCTATTTTTCTTTTTTCTTCATTGGGGTTAGGGATTAATGGAATTAAAACATTTCCGGCACCGGCCGTATTATCTCCATATTTAATAATGAAACTGGATAAATCAATTTGTCTTTCATTAGTGATTAATTCTATTGATGCAGCCAAAGGATAATTAAATTCTGTTGGCAGTATAACCTGATTGGTTAAACTATTGATAAAATCAGACGGCTTTTTCGATTCTACTATAAAATTACCCTTAATTTCTTTGTTACTTGAAAGCATAGAACCGTCAAAACGAGCATAACTTTCGGTTGTGGGATGTGTTAACACCAAATTTAATGAAGTGGCAAAACTTTCTGATAATGTTCCCAAGTTCAATGCAAATCCGGCAGGGTTTCCATCTTTTACAAAATTACCATCAATACGATATGGTCCAAACAAACTTTCGGCGGTAACCTCAGCATTTAAGTTTTGTAATGTAATATCAAGTCCTAAACCAGTGTTTAATATTTCAACTGAGGCATCTTTTAACAATACACTATTTAATGCGACATCGACAGTATCAAGTTTATCCTTCTGAAAATCAGTAATTTCAGAATACCAATTTAGCTTACCGTCAGATAAAAATGATATTAAAATTTTTGCATTAAGCAGTGTCATATTTTCAATTACAAAATTTCCTTTTATTAAAGGTCCTAGAGCAAGATCCGTCACCATTTCGTTTATAACAGCCAAAGGCTTATCAGCATCTTCACCTGATGTATTATAAATTTTTATATCTTTTGCGGATAAATATGGCGATGGCAAAAACGAAAGTGATACAGGCCCTTCAAAGATAATTTTTTTACCGGAGATTTCTTCAAATTGTTGAGCAATTTTGTTTTTATGTAAATTCCAATCAATAGTTGAAACATAAACAGACAATCCACCGAATGCCAATGCTACAATAAGTATCAAAATGAAGAATATTTTTTTAACCACGTTTAAATCTCCTGTTATAAATGCAAAAAGTCTTTGCCAAATATAAATATACTGTATAGAATATTACACATAAATCAACTGTTTTTTAACAAAGGACACAAAAAATGTCAGATTTAACTTCACTTTTTAATAAGGCACTTAAAGTTAGGAAAAACGCCTATGCTCCATATTCACAATTTCATGTCGGAGCAACAGTCCTTTCTTCAAATAATAATGTATATTTGGGTTGCAATGTGGAAAATGTTTCTTATCCGAACGGAACCTGCGCAGAAACGGGTGCAATTGCCGCCATGGTTGCAGGTGGTGATGTCTTGATAAAAGATATTGTTGTGGTTGCCGATTCTAAACTTTTGATAAAGCCTTGCGGAGCTTGTCTGCAAAGGATTTTTGAATTTTCTAACGGCAACACAAAAGTTCATCTGGCCGATTTGGGTGGTATTAAAAAAACATATCTAATTTCTGAGCTTTTACCACTTGCTTTTAATGAAGAGGAGTTAAAAAAATGATACAAACATATGTTGAAAATATATTAAAAGAACTTAAAGACAAAAAACCTGAAGTTTTGATGATTTTGGGCTCAGGTTTAGGTTCTCTTGCCAATCAAATTGAAGATAAAACGGTTATACCGTATGAAAAAATCGGATTTCCGAAAAGCAGTGTTTCGGGGCATGCAGGATGTTTGGTTGTCGGTAGAATGGGAAAGCATGAAGTTGTTTGTATGCAAGGGCGCTTTCATCTTTACGAAGGGCACAATCCGGAACTGATTAAAAATGTTATGTGTGCATTTAAAACGATCGGGGTTAAAACATTGATAGTTACCAATGCCGCCGGCTCATTAAATGCGGATATGCCGGCGGGCAGTTTGATGCTTATTAATGATCACATCAATTTTAGCGGTAAAAACCCTTTGCTAGGCGCTAACGATGAAAAATACGGCCCTCGTTTTGTTGATTTAAGTGCTGTTTATGCTCCTGATTTGCAAGACAAATTAAAAAATATTGCTTTGCAAAAAGGTATCAAACTTTTTGAGGGTGTATATCTTATGGTTTTGGGGCCAAATTTTGAAACCGCTGCCGAAATCAGAGCATTTAAAATTTTGGGTGCCGATGCAGTCGGAATGTCCACTGTTCCGGAAGTTATGTCGGCAGTTTATACCGGTATGAAAGTTTTGGGTGTTTCGGTTATCACCAATTTGGGAACAGGGTTAAAAACATCTGTACAAAGTCATGCCGAAACTTTGGAGCAAGCTCAAAAAGCCACGCAAAAACTTTCGGATTTATTAAAAGCATATATGGAGGAATGATATGTTTCCGCAAGAGATAATCAGAAAAAAAAGAAATGGTGAAAAGCTTTCATCTCAAGAAATTAGTTTTTTTGTAAAAGGTATAACCGACGGCTCAATTGCCGATGCGCAAACCGCAGCGTTGACAATGGCTATATTTTTAAATGGGTTCAGCAAAGAAGAAACTGTTGATTTAACACTATCCATGCGAGATTCGGGAGATGTTTTGAAATGGAGCTTGAACGGCCCCGTAATTGATAAACACTCAAGCGGTGGAGTAGGGGATAAAGTCAGCCTGATGTTGGCTCCGATTTTGGCTGCTTGCGGCGGTTTTGTGCCGATGATTTCGGGACGTGGTCTAGGACACACAGGAGGAACGCTTGATAAGTTTGATTCCATTAAAGGATATAACACTTTACCTTCCAATGAATTGTTTGTAAAAACGGTTAAAGAGGTTGGTTGTGCCATCATCGGGCAAACCGGCAATTTGGCACCGGCAGATAAAAAAATTTATGCTATCAGAGATGTTTGCGCTACCGTTGAGTCGATAAACTTGATAACAGCCTCAATTTTATCAAAAAAACTTGCTGCCGGCCTTGACCATTTGGTTATGGATTTAAAATGCGGAAACGGAGCATTTATGGATAACATTGACAATGCCAAAGCATTGGCTCGTTCAATTGTTGATGTTGCAAACGGAGCCGGAACAAAAACAACGGCTGTTGTTACTAATATGAGCGAAGTTTTGGGCTTTACGGTGGGCAATGCTTTAGAAGTTAAGGAAGCGGTTGACTATTTGAAAAATCAAAATGTAAACACTCGTTTGGATATTGTAACCAAAGAACTTTGTGCCGAACTTTTGGTGTCTTGCGGACTGTATAAAACCAAAGATGATGCAAAAGCACAAATTTGTAAGGTCTTATCAAGCGGAGAGGCTTTGGAAAGGTTTGCTAAAATGGTTTATATACTCGGCGGTCCGATAGATTTTGTTGAAAAACCCGAAGCATATATGCCAAAAGCTCACATTGTAAAACCTGTATTTGCCGATAAACAAGGTTATGTTGCATCTATGTATACGAGAGATATCGGAATGCTTATCGTGGGATTAAAAGGAGGTCGGGTGCATCCTGAACAACAGCTTGATTATGCAACCGGATTTAGTGGTTTTTGCCAAGTCGGAGATTATGTCGATGAAAAAACACCGCTTGCATATATTCATGCTCAAACTCAAGATGATTATAAAAAAACTGCTGATGAGCTTAAAAAATTGATTGCGGTTGAACAAACCTTTGAGCCTAAATCGGTAATATTAGATTTAGTTAAATAATCTAATATGTGTATGTGATGGTAAATGAGCCGGTATAAATTCCGGCTTGAACTTTTTCTGGAATGTTTAATGTGCCGTTGATTTGTGCGCTGTCGGTTGAAATTTCGGATAAAGTAAGAGATGTCTCTCCGGTTTCGTTTTTTAAAATCACCGTTTGCGGAAACTTAATCGATTGCGCACTTGAAGTATCGGATATGTTTTCGCATAGCGAGTTTTTATAACCGTTTACCGATACAATATCCGGATTGTCATAATCGGCATTGTTGTTTGCGAGCCTGATGGAAGCTTTTGAGTTGTTTTCTTTTAGAGTGATGGTGCCAAAATCAAGCTCATTACATTCAAACTTATTGGCAAATACAATGGTTGCTTTTACTTTTATCTCGGCATATGATCTTATTTTAGCATTTACCGAATCTGCCAGCAATATTACAAAAAATGCCCAAAAAAATGTCTTCATAAGTTACCTGCCATAAATATGTTTAAGTTGCAAACATATTTAATGAGAGGCTTTTTTGTTTTAAAGCATGTGCTTATATATCAAATGGAATAGGTCTAATTGGAATTATATAAAAAAACCGCTCTGTCAACAAGGCGGTCAAGGAGTTATTATGAAATATACTAACTGTATGTCTGTACAGCCTTTTTCAACAATGCTGCATCAAGAACTTTTGCATTGTCTTTGTTTACTTCTTTTAACAAGGCGCTTGATACATTTCCGGTCCTGTCAAAACCATTGGCAATATTTTTTGCATAGTTCATTTCCGCCATAGCCTGCAGCAATCCTGAAGATTGTCCGTCATAACTGGCAACCCCAACAAAATGACTGTCGCTTATCTTATCCAATCTGTCTGTATATATACTCATTTTCTTTTATCCCAAATTATTAGCTTTTGTCTATCATATACACATATTTTTACTTTTGTCAAGTGTTTTTTCAAAAAATTACAAAATTCTTTTAAAATTAACATAAATATAACATTTATCTGTTATCCTGTAAACAGAAATAATAAAAACTTGTGGAAAATGGAATATGTCGCTTTTTAAATCTATTGCAACCTTTGGCGGATTTACTTTTATAAGTCGAATTACCGGTTTTATTAGAGATATGATTTTAGCAAATTTTTTAGGAGCCGGTGTCTTATCAGATGCTTTTTTTGTATCATTTAAATTACCTAATTTATTTAGAAGTCTGTTTGCGGAAGGGGCTTTTACAAGTGCTTTTGTGCCAATTTTTTCTCAAAAACTGGTAACTCAAGGCAAAAAAAAATCGTTGTTTTTTGCATCAAAGTCAATTTCTGTGTTGGTGTTTTTTCTAATGACTTTTGTAATTTTATTTGAAATCTTTATGCCTTATGTAGTTAATGTTTTGGCTCCAGGATTTGTAAATGATGTCGGGAAAATTGAACTTGCAATCTCTTTGTGCCGAATTACGTTCCCGTTTTTACTGTTGGTCTCAATTGTTTCATTTCAGGCCGGAATCTTAAATTCATTTGAAAAGTTTGCTGCTCCCGCATCAGCACCTATCATATTAAATTTGACCATGATTATGTCATCAATTGCATTTGTTCCTTTTACACCGACACCGGCACACGGTTTTGCAATTGGTATTACAGTTGCCGGAATTTTAGAAATTTTGTGGTTGCAGTTTTTCCTAAATCGGCAACATACTAATTTAAAAATATGTTTTAAAGTATTTAAAATTTTAAAAGATAAAGAAATTATGCTACTGTTTAAGAGGATTGCTCCCGGAGTGGTGGGCTCGGGAATTTATCAAATCAATATGCTTGTAGATACAATCTTGGTGTCTTTGGTCGGAACAGGAGCCATATCTTGGTTATATTATGCGAATCGCCTACAACAGCTTCCTCTAGGTGTGGTCGGTGCTGCTATTAGTGTGGCATTGTTGCCGATTTTATCTAAGCAGTTGAAAACAGGTGATGAAATTGAAAGTAAAAGTACGCAGAATAAGGCAGTTGAATATGCGGCCTTGCTTTCATTTCCGGCTGCAATGTTGATGATTGTGATGGCAAAACCTATGATAAATATTTTGTTTGAACATGGACAATTTTCATCATCAGATACAACAAAAACCGCATTTGCTTTGATGGCTTATTCTATCGGTTTGCCTTGTTATGTAATTGTAAAAGCTTTAATGCCAAATTTTTTTGCTAGAGGAGATACTATTACGCCGGTAAAGTTTAGTGCTGTAGTCTTTAGTGCTCATCTTATCTTTTCTTTAATTTTGATGCGTCCGTTCGGACATGTTGGTATTGCTATTGCGACTACAATTTCAGCATTTGTATCATTGGTACAATATGTTTATGGATTGAAGAAAAGAGGCTTTTGGTCATATTCTGCTGATTTACTTACAAAAGTCGGAAAAATAATTTTAGCTTCAATTATTATGGGTGGAACGATACTCATTATTGATTATGGTATAAATCTTTATTTGAAAGATTGGTTAGAGCTGAATATAATAATAAAGTTGTTTATATTTGGGGTAATGAGTGTTTTCGGACTTGCAACTTTTTTGTTTTCGGTTACAATAATGAATGTTTTGAACATTTCGGAAGTGTTGAAACTTCTTAAACGAAAAAGGGGAAATGATGACAAAGCAACAACTGTGGTTAAAAGTTAGGGATGATGTCGTAAAATTTTGGAAATTTATAGTTGATAATAATCCGTTTACAAAACAACAATTTCATATGTTTGCGGAATATGTTCGTCGTTCCTGGAAATCTATAGCGGTGATGTTTCCGATTTTTCTGTTGTTATATTATTGCATTGGAGGCTATGTCACCAATAATATTGATAAAAATCTTAATTTTGAATTTAAACAAGATAATAATAAATTAGCTGTAATTGATGCCGGTGCATATTTGATTAAACGAGAAGTTGATGAAAATATGTGGACACCGAATCTGCCGTTTATTTTTCCCGGTGTTGTCCTTGATAATATGCCATCATATCAAACAGGAATTATGCAAACGGTAAGGATTTGGGTTAAGGCAATGTTTGAGGTAAACAAGACAGAAGAATTGCAAAGGGCAAATGAATTACTTAAATATCCGCCAAATATTTGGCTTTTATCCAAAGGGGATGATTTGGCACTGGCTCCTTCATCCGGAGCACAGTATCGCAAAGCTAAAAAAGAATTGTTGGAATTCAACAAACATACGGAAGAATACGATAATCTAAATTTACAATCGGTAGAAAAAATTTTAAGTTTGATTGAAAATAATTTAAATGAAATTTCAAACAATTTAGAAAATCAGATATTAGAGCACAGTTCTGATTGGGTTGATTTTGTTGCCGATGATATCTTTTATCTTAATCAGGGAAGAATTTATGCTCATTATATTATGCTTAAGGCATTGTCGGAAGATATTAAACAACTGATAATTGAGACTAAACAGTATGAAAATTTGACTTCTGTATTTAAAGCAATGAAAGATGCGATTGCAATTCATCCGTCAATTATTCGTAACGGACAGTTGCGAAGTGTATTTACAGCAAATCATTTGATGAGTTTAAACTACTATATATCAAAAGCTAAATATTATTTAAGTGTTATCAAACATGATATGCGTGAGAAAAACAGATGATTATAAAACTTGAACAAGTATCTGATGAAAATATTTGTAATTTTTATCCTGAGGATAATATCTTTGAAGGAGAAGCAATTGAGTGTTTTGATAGTAAAACACTAAAAAAATCGCCACTTGCAGAAACGTTGTTTGATATTGAGGGTGTTGATAGAGTACTAATTACCAAAAATATGGTATCTGTTAAAAAAAATAAAGATTTTTTATGGGAAGATTTAGCTCCTCAAATAATGTCTGAAATTATTGATTTTATTGTTACCGGTGCGCCGATGGTTATAATTGACAAGAATGATAGTTCCCAAGAAATTATCAGAAAAATAATATCTTTAATTGATGCCAGAATAAGACCTACACTCAATAAAGATGGCGGTGATATTGAAATTAAAAATTTTACGGGTGGCATTTTAGAAGTTGAATTGACCGGCAAATGTTCGGGATGTCCATATGCAATGCGTACATTAAAAGAGGGGGTGGAAAAAATATTGAAAACATATATTCCTCAAATAAAAGAAGTTAAACCTTATAAAAGTGAGTAGATTATGAAAAATATTTTTTTTACATTGTTTTTTAGCTGTATGTTTGGATTTGTAGCGCAAGGCCATGCCTATGATGCGACTGATTTAGTTATAAACAATAGCGGGGCTTATGTAAAAAATTTTGATGTAAAAAATTTACAGGAGTTATTTGATCAGTTGGAGTTTCCCACATATTTAAATTCTGAGGACAATGTTTATCCGAGGGTTTTTGTACAAAAGTTTCCACAAGACTATGTAAGTTTAGAAGATAAGACGTATCGTAATGAATTGTTTATTAAAATTTTGATGCCATTGGTATTGAAAGTGAATCAAGAATATGAAAATGAGCATAATGAATTGTTAGCAATTGAACGTCGGTTTAACAAGCAAAAAGATTTTGAAAATAAAGATATTCTATATATTGAAAAATTAGCTGAAAAATACGAGATTGCAACTCCATATAAAGATACCAGAAAGCATATAATGTTGCTTGAAGAGTTAATTCTTAGAGCTGATGGAATTCCTCCTTCTATATTGGTTTCGGCAGCTGCAATCTATACCGATTGGGGAACATCTCGTTTGGCAATTGAAGCTAATAATTTATATAAAGCTCGCAATTGGTACTCTAAGAAAGGATTAGAGCCACAAAGTGATGATAAAGATTATAGATATAAAATATATAATTCTTTAGAAGATAGTATACGAGATTATATTTTACGTGTAAATCAAAATATAAATTTCAAGGCATTTTGGCAGACACGTATGTATGCAAGAAAAAAACAAAAAAAATCTGGTGATACGATATTAGGAAAACGCTTGGATTGGGCATTTGTTTTGGATAATAATTTAAGAAATTATGCCGGATTACTTGACTATACTTTAACGTATTATCGTATGCATTTTTTAGATAGAGCCGAAATGGATAAAGAGTATGACCTTGAAAATTGAGCCAATACTTTGCCGGCAAGGTACAATGAATAATTATGCTTATGTCATTATTGATGAAAACAGCGGTGTATCTGCTATTGTAGATGCATCTGAGGCCGATCCTATCGTTCAATATTGTGAACAATGCAGTGTAATACCGAAATATATTTTTACCACGCATCATCATTTTGACCATATTGGCGGTAATATGGAATTAAAAGAAAAATATGGCTTAAAAATTGTGGCGTCGGATATAGAAAAACATTTAATTGAAGGAGTTGACATAGCACTTAAATCCGGTGATGAGTTTGCTTTTGGTGAAAGCAAAATTCAAATCATTTCGGCTTTAGGGCACACCAAAGGACATATATTGTACTATTTTGCCGATGAAAAAGTTTTGTTCACCGGTGATGTATTGTTTAATTTGGCAATCGGCGGGTTGTTTGAAGGTACGCCTGAAGAAATGTTTGCTTCGCTTGAAAAAATAAAACAGTTTCCCGATGATGTCAATTTTTATCCGGGGCATGAATATACCGAATATGGGTTGCAAAGACTGTTACATAATCCGACCGATGAAAATATGAAATATTTGCAAGTAGCAGTTAGGCGTTTACAACAAGGTAAAAGTGTTGCGCCGATAACTTTAGGGCTTGAAAAAAAATGTAATCCGTATTTAAAAATTGATTCATTGAAAGATTTTGTTCGTTTATTTTAAGGAGCTAAAATGTATTTTAGTTTGAATAAAAAAATATTTTATACAATTTTCGGACTGATGATTTTTACATCTATGCTGTTTTTAATGTTGTTTTGGGCAGTGTTTGGAAAAAAATATACTGATGATCAGTATCAAGTATTTTCAAGAAATCAATATATAATTGATCTATTGCATGAAAATATTCAATTGCAAAAAGAATTGGTAAACCTGAAAGGAGAAACGTTTTCGGTACAAGATTTAACTGAAAAACAGGAAAAGTTATCTAAAGAAAGAAAAATTAATGATTCTTTCTTAAGAACTTATAATGAAAAGAATATAGCATTTATTGAGGGTGCAAAAATTATCGGGTATGGTTTTTTATTATCTTTAATTTCTATAATTATCCTTGGTTTTTTACTACGAAGATGGGTGGCAAATCCAATTAAAAAGCTTACAGTATTAAGCGCACAAGTAGCTAAGGGAAATCTTTCAAAACGGGCAAAAATTGATAAAAACCAAGTGTTTTATGATGAGTTTGATACATTGGCTAAAACATTTAACGATATGCTTGATAATATTGAAGAAAACATTGTCGAGATTAAGAGCAAAGAGTTATTTTTACAATCTTTGATAGATGGTGTTCCAGACGGTATAAAAGTCATTGATAAAAACAATAATATTGTCTTAGCAAACAAGGCTTATTTTAAGCAAATCGGAAAAAAAATTTATGATATCAAGCAAGAAAATTTATGCACATATGATTATGATATTTTAAAAGAACTTAAAAATACAAAATCCAAAAGAGTTAATATTATTCAAAATTTTGACAATAAACCGTTATCAATTCATGCTGCACCATTAAACTTGGGACAAGATAACAAAGATAATTTTTATATTATTGAATCTATTCGTGATTTAACCGAAGATGTAAAATTTTCACATGAACAAAAAATTGCCTCATTGGGTTTTTTGTCCGCTTCAGTTGCGCATGAAATGAAAAATAATTTGGGATCAATTAGGATGATACTTGAGGGTTTGCTTGACAATTATACCGAAAACAACACTCAAAAAAAATATCTTAATATGATTTATAATCAGGTATTGATGAGCCTTCAAATTCCTGAAAGATTGTTAAAACTGGCCCAAAACAGAAATGATGAAAAAGAAGCAATTGATATTGAAAGCAATGTTGATGAGGTGTTGTCATTGTTAGATTATGATGCAAAACATAACGGAGTGATAATTAATAAAAATTTTGAAAAGATCAACAGTTCAATAGTCGGTAATGAAACCGATTTTAAAATGATTATGCTAAATTTAACTCAAAATGCCATAAAAGCTATGCCGTCGGGAGGAAATCTTACCATTAATGTCAGTAAGGATAAAAACAATGTTATGATTGAGGTTAAAGATTCCGGTATCGGTATAGAAAAAGAAAAGATGCATCACATATTTGAGCCGTTTTATTCAGACGGTAAAAGTCGTCGTCATCAAGGTGTAGGATTGGGCTTGGCAATAGTAAAATCTTTGGTTGATAAGTTTAAGGGAAGTATTTCGGTTTCCAGTGAAATCGGAAAAGGCAGCTCGTTTGTAATAAAATTTCCTAAAAACAAAAGAAATAATTTGCAAAATTAAAAAAATGAGTATATACAGGTAAAAAGTTTTATTTAATATTTACGAAGGTTTTTTTATGAGTAAAGAAGAATTGCTTGAATTGACGGGTGAGGTGGTAGAAAAACTGCCCAATGCAATGTTCCGTGTAAAACTTGAAAACGGAGTTGAAATTTTGGCACATACAGCCGGTAAAATGCGTAAGTTTCGCATTAGGGTTATGGTTGGTGATAAGGTTGATATTGAAATGACACCTTATGATTTGACCAAAGGACGCATTACTTTCCGTCATAAAGATTAAAATTAAAAAAACTTGCTTAAAAAGCAAGTTTTTTTAATTTGATACTATAAGTTGTTATAATCGGCCTTTTTCTTTATGTGTTCTTGTTCCAAACTTAAAGATTTTTTCATAGCTTTAACCAATTGAGTGGATACATCGTCCATTTTTTTAGTGCTGAGTTTTTCCCCTTTATTGATTTTTTCAATAGCCTCATCGAGAGAAATTACATATCCCTTTTGGTGGCATAAGTCAAAAAGTTTATAACAATCAGGGCGCCGTTGTTCGTCAATAAAATTGCCGGTATATACCACACTGGGGATTCCTAAAGCCGCAGCATCTGATGTGTATGAGAAACTGTCATGCGTGTTTACCACAAAATCGCATACATTTAAAATAGCCGGATAAATATTACCTATGTTTTTGGCTTGGTCTTCAAATTCTTTTTTATGTTTACCGTTATAATTTCTGAAATTTTTGGCTTCATTTTCATCTTGAGCAATTTTTTTCGAATTGTAAAAATCCATATGAAAAGCTTGACATTTTTCAAACAAATAATCGGTAACATCAGATGGTGTTCTTGGAGAATTTGTAAATATGACATTATAGCCCTTTGACTTAAGTTTGATGGCAGTTTGAAACAAATTTTGAGCATCTTGAATATCAAACCCGATAGCTCCGTTATCAGTTATGCCGCCAAGAGAAAACAGCACATTTTTTTTGCCTTTTTGTTCTTGCAAAATAAAATCTTTTTGATAAAGCGAATTAGAGCTTAAAACTTTTTTAAATGACTTATATTTGTTTAATATTTTTTCGGCTATAGGCTGACGTGCCAAGTTTTTGATAGATGTCCATGAAATGTTACTCGGAACTCCAAGTGTCTCAACAACTTTTTCTTTTAATGATAAATTTTGAGCCAAGGATTTTTCATCTTCAGCAGATAAAAGATGTTTACCAATATGAACGATATCAACATTTTGATAATTATACAAATTGCTGCCCATGGCTAAGGTTTTTATGCTAATACCTTGTTCATTAAACGCATTTTTAAGACTTAGAGCTAATTTATCAACATCTGCATTTTCGTTTTTACCATGAGCATGGTCAATCGGCAATACAACAAAATCAGGTGCCGATTCATTAACCAAATAATCAGCTACCGTTTTTTTAACGGCAATGTCAAATTGTTCATCAGATTCAAAATTTTTAGGGTGTAACAATCTTCCATCACCAGCTTTGAGCAAATTTTTACGAGAAACCGGAACTTTTTGTCCAGATTTACGTTTTTTTGAACCGGTAAGTATAATGCCACGCATTTGGTTGTTATAACCTAAGCCTTCTGTTTCTATGCCGATAACCTTCATTTTGTACGCCTTAAAATAAATACTAACTTAAGAGAGTATATCACAATTTGTTTAAAAAGAAACAATTTTTTATCGCTTGAATGTTAGCAGATGATTTTAAATCACTATAACAAATTGCGTTTGCGCTGCAGGTAGTCCAAACGGCAACTGCTGTAAGAAGAAAATATTTTCTCATAATTTTAATACGTTATAAAAATAGTTAAACTTGATTTGAAAGGGGAAAATTTTGCCCCTCACAACGCATTATAAACCATTTTTCAGCTAAGAGGAGATGATTGGGATTTTAAATCAAATTTGAGGTAAATAAAAAACTCCGAGTTGACTCGGAGTCTGATAGAAATATAAACTTTTACATTCTGTTTGTAATGAGTGATAAAACAACGGCAGCGAATAAACCGGCAAAAATATCATCAAGCATAACACCCCAAGCATTTTTAATGTTTGTATCTGCCCATTTTACGGGACCGGTTTTTACGATATCAAAAAATCTGAAAAGACCAAATCCTATTAGATATATAAATAAAGCTTTCAAGCTTACATTTGAGTGTAGATATGGAGCTACCAATACAAAAGTTATCAATTGACCGGCGGTTTCATCAATTACGACTTTAGACGGATCTTTTTCATCAGAATTTTTAGTAAGTTGATGGACAGCCCAGACACCAATAAAAAAACTTAACAATGTAGCATAAAAAATACCATTTGTGCCAAAAAAATATGCCATGACAAATGCTAACCACAGTGTGGCGGCTGATCCTGCTGTTCCGGGAGCAAAAGGAGATAATCCGGAACCAAAAAATGTTGCAATAATTAATGCTATTTTATTTATCATTATAAGACCTTTCTAAAAAATTAAGAGATAGCTGATTATAAATCTATAAAATTAAATTGCAAACATATTTTTTTGCTTTATATTATATATCTGTAAGGAGGCAATATGGTAGAAGTTGTAACGTTCGGATGTCGAATTAATGCATTTGAATCTGAAATTTTAAAAGAAAAATTTAAAGATAGAGAAAATTTGATAATTGTTAATACATGTGCCGTTACCGGTGAGGCTGAACGACAGTGTCGACAGACAATCAGAAAATTGAAAAAACAAAATCCGGATGCAAAAGTGGTCGTAACCGGTTGTGCTGCTCAGGTCAGTACAAAAAAGTTTGCTGAGATGAAAGAGGTGGATTTGGTTTTAGGCAATAGAGAAAAAGCCGAAATAGAAAAACATATTGATAATTTAAATAGCAAGACTGTGGTCGGTGATATTTTCAATTATGAAGCATACGATAAATATGTTATTACGGGTTTTGAAGGTCGCCAACAAGCATTTGTACAAATTCAACAAGGGTGTGATCATCGTTGTACATATTGCATAATTCCTTATGCCAGAGGAAATAATCGTTCGGTTGAAGAAAGTGTGATTATTAATCAGATTAGGACATTAATTCAAGAGGGATTTGAGCAAATTTGTTTAACAGGGGTTGATGCATGTTCATATAAACCATCTTTTAGTGAATTGGTAAAACATATTTTAGAACAAATACCTGAACTTAAAAGTCTTCATTTCGGTTCATTGGATCCGGCTGCAATTGATGATAATTTTATAGAATTAGTGGCAAAATATAAGAATATTTATCCTCATTTTCATTTATCAATTCAGTCAGGAGATAATTTGATATTAAAAAGAATGTTTAGAAGACATACACGTGATGATGTTATTGAGTTATGCAATAAAATAAGATCGGTGAGACCTGAAGTGACGTTTGGTGCAGATTTTATTTGTGGTTTTCCGACGGAAAGTGAAAATGCTTTTGAAAATACTTGTAAATTGGTTAATGAAGCTAAAATCGATAAGTTACATGTTTTTCCTTATTCGGAAAGAGATGGTACGCCGGCCGCTAAAATGCCGCAGATTGATGTTTATGAACGTCGACGCCGAGCAAAAATTTTAAGAAGTTTAAGAGAGGATATAAATGGTTAATTTTTTTCAAAAATTGGGTTTAGGGCTTAAAAAATCTTCAACTAAAATCACTGAAGGTATTAGTGATATATTTACTAAAAAGAAAATTGACAGACAAACATTAGATGAACTTGAAGAATTGCTTATAAGTGCTGATTTAGGTGTTAAATCGTCTGCAATGATTATTAATGAATTTGCTAAAATGCGTATAGATAAAGAAGTTTCAGAAGATGAAATTAAAAAAATTATGGCTAAAGAAATTGAAAAAATACTAAAGCCGTTGGAATCTGAATTTATACCTGAAAATACACGGTTACCTTATGTTATATTAATGGTTGGAGTCAATGGAGCAGGAAAAACAACCACAATCGGAAAATTAGCGTCAAAATTAAAGACAATGGGTAAAAAAGTTTCATTTATTGCTGCGGATACATTTAGAGCAGCAGCAGTCGAACAATTGAAAATTTGGGGTGAACGCTCTGATATACGGATTTTTTCAGGACAAAACGGGTGTGATAGTGCCGGACTATGTTACGATGGTTTAAATATGGCAATTAAAGAACAAGATGATATTGTGTTTATTGATACAGCCGGAAGATTGCAAAACAAAAATGGTTTGATGGATGAACTAAAAAAAATAGTTAAAGTAATAAAAAAAGTAATACCTGATGCCCCTCATGCAACAATTCTTACAATAGATGCTACAACAGGTCAGAACGCAGTTTCACAAGTGGAAGTATTTAATCAAATGGTACCGTTAACTGGACTTGTCGTTACAAAACTTGACGGTTCTGCAAAAGGCGGAATTTTAGCATCAATTGCGCAAAATTTTACTATACCGGTATATTTTGTCGGAGTTGGAGAACAAATTGAAGATTTGGATGTTTTTAAAGCCGATGAATATGCTCTAGGGTTGTTAAATATATATCAATAAAAATATTTGTTAATTAAAAAATAATTGAGTTTTTAATAAATATGTGATATCACTTGGATAGTAAAAGATAGAGGATGTTTTTTTAATGATGGAATATTTAAAACGAAAACTGACCAAATTTAATGCTCAAAATGTAGGAAAAATTACTTTTCCGCATTATTATGAGGAAAATGGAAAGTTGATAAAAGAACTTGAAAATGGAGAAATATGGGAAGTTTCACTTGATAAAGATTATCAAGAAGTTTTGATTGAGAGGCTTAAATGAGTAAAAAAGAACATTGGCTTATCATTTTAGCAGGTCCTAATGGTGCCGGAAAATCAACATTTTATAATAATATTTTAAAAACTGATCCATTGTTGAAAAATGCCGAATATATTAATTTGGACGAGTATGCAAAAGAATTAGCAGGCAGATCCGATCCGGCAGATTATTTTATACCAGCAGGACGACTTGTTCGTAAGAAAATCAGTAAAAATCTAAAAGAAAATAAGAGTTTTGTTTATGAAACAACAGCATCAGGATTATCTCATTTGAAAATTATGGATCAAGCTCGTGAAAAAGGGTATAAAATTGCCACAGTCTTTATAGGTCTTTCAAAAGTTGAGTTATCACATCTGCGTGTGAAAAAAAGAGTAAATGAGGGTGGACATTCTGTCCCAGCAGAAGATATTGAACGCAGATTTCCAAGAGTTATAAAAAACTTTCCGGATATGCTTGCTCGAAGTGATTTGGCTGCAGTTTTTGATAATTCCGGTTCTGAACCTTATAGACTTATCTTTCTGATGGATAAATTTAATTTTAAGATTTTCTACAAATATCCTAAATGGGTTGAAAAAGCGCTTGAAAACAGAAAAACACGTAAAGATTTTAAATTTGTAAATACAAATGACTTAAAAGAAAATAAAAGTGAACAACTTAAAAAAATTACGGAAATGTTGTTTGGTAACGATAGGTAATTTTTAATAGTAAACATTAGCTTGTTTTATGAGTTGTGCTATGCGTCAGGTCGAGAAAGAAATCTCATCTTCAATGCGCTGCAGGGCTTGATTGTTACACTAATTCGAAGATGCAAAATATTTTTGCTAATCGTAAAAACCAGCGGTTACTCGTTTTTTAAATTTAAGTATCATCACCTCAAAGATGACTAGATATCCACAAAGAAGACTCGTATAAATTGCAAAAAAAAAAACGGTTTATGATGAGCTCAAAATATATTTTAAAGGAGTTAGTTAGATGAAAAAAGTTTGTGAGCTTGGTCGTTCAATGGTGGAAATGCTTGGAGTGTTAGCCATTATCGGAGTTTTATCGGTCGGAGGTATTGCAGGTTACTCAAAAGCGATGGAAAAACATAAAATGAATAAAGCATCGGAACAATTAAATCATTTAATTGCAGAAGTGTTGCAATTAAAATCTGATAAGAGTACGATTACCACTCCTATGTTATTCAAAATGAATGTGCTTGGTGATATGGAGCCTTCTAAATGTAATTCATGGGGAGAATGTGGAGATGATTATTGGTATGCAAAAGATGCTATGGGATTTTCATGGCAAGTTAGTGGTGCCGGCTACGGAGGTAATCCTTTGCTGATTTTTACATATGATATGGTAGATAGATATGTTTTTGATATAATAAAAGAATGGAGCAGGGATATTGATTATGTTTTTCTCGATTCTGCCGGTGGTGAAAATAAATTATTAGGTGACAGTAAGTGTAATGGTGAAGATAACTTTAAGGTTGGTGAAAGTTGTACATTTAGTGGCAAAATGTGCTTAAGAAATTTAAATAATTCGGTAATCAGTGACTTGTTTACATATTGCGGAAAAAATAGCTCATCATTTACTACATACATTTTTATAAGGCAACCGGAAGAAACCATTGATTAAATGGTCAAACTAAAACCATTGTTGAAATTGTTGAGCAATATGGATTATTCTATATTACTACGGTGTATCAAGTCAGAAAAGATATGTTTTTTCAGTATAGATGTTTATATTTGTAAATTTAAAAGAACCTACATAAGTTTTATAAGCGCTTTTATCATATTATCGGCACCCTCACAAACTTCTTTAATAGATTGAGCCAACATATAAGCCGGAGTTGTTGCTACCTTATGAATTTCATCGACACACACCTCAACTGCTTCTTTGTTTTCGTGAACGGCACCGGTTTTTACAATTGAGGCCGCCACTTTTTCATCGTTTCCGATAGTAACTTTTACCCCCTCAGAGCCCAAAACTTTGGCAATTAAAACAGGTGCAATACACATTGCGCCAATCGGCAAACCTTTTTTATAGCTGTCCCAGATGGCTTTTCTGACGGAAGTTTCAACCTGACAACTTACCCCGCTTACGGAAAAATCGCACCAGTTTATAACCGCACCGATACCGCCGGGGAACACAATCGCATCAAAATCATCAGGATTATATTCTTTTAGACTTTTTATGTTGCCTCTGGCAATTCGAGCCGATTCTTCTAAAACATTTCTGTGTTCGTCAACTCTTTGACCGGTGATATGATTTACAACCATAGCTTGCTTGATATCGGGAGCAAAACATTGATAAGTTGAATTTAAACAATCTATGGCAAGCATTGCACAAGTAGATTCATGAATTTCGGAGCCATCTGCTCTGCCGCAACCGGACAACACAATGGCAAAATGAGGATTTTTTTTCATATTTTAATGTCCTTTTTTTTAAAATTATGGTTGATTTATGATATACGGGTAATATAATACTGTCAACTTAGTTTTTAAATAGGATAAAAAAATGCAACACAAACTGACTACTTTGGAAAACGGATTAAGAGTTGTCACAGCACAAAGAGAAAATACCGAAACCGTATCTTTGGGTATCTGGGTGAACACCGGCTCTGCCTATGAACCGCAAGACTTAAACGGAATATCACACTTTATTGAGCATATGGTTTTTAAGGGCTCCAAAAAAAGAAACTCAGTTCAAATTTCTGAAGAAATTGAAAATGTCGGCGGTCAAAACAATGCCTACACTTCAAGAGAGTTCACAGCTTTTTATGCAAAAATGCTTAAAAACGATGTTGAACTTGCACTTGATGTTATTGCCGATTTTGTCTTACACCCGACATTTCCCGATGATGAAATGGTCAAAGAAAAAGAGGTTGTTGTTCAGGAAATTAAACAATCGGTTGACACTCCTGATGATGTTGTGTTTGACTATTTTCAAGAAACCGCTTTTCCCAATCAGCCCTTAGGAAGAACAATTTTAGGCCCGAAAGAAACCGTTCGTTCGTTTAATGCCGATATGTTACATTCTTATATGCATAACCATTATGCCGCCAACAACACAGTTGTTGTTGCAGTTGGTAACATCAAGCATGAAAATTTTGTTGAAATGGTAAAAGCCAGAATGGCAAACTATCAAAAACAATCTGCTTTTGAAATTGCTCCTCAAGTTTATCAGGGCGGATTTTATCAAGAAACCCGCCAAATCGAGCAAGCGCATATGCTCATAGGCTTTAAAGGTGTAGAATATAAAAGTCCGCTTTATTATCCGATAAACATTTTTTCTACCATTTTCGGTGGCGGAATGTCATCAAGGCTTTTCCAAGAAATCAGGGAAAAAAGAGGTTTGGTTTATAGTGTTTACTCATACCATTCATCACAAACTTCGGTAGGACTGTTCGGAATTTATGCCGGTACATCGGCAGACCAACTGAACACTTTGCTTCCGGTAATTTCCGATGAAATAAAAAAAGTGTTAAATGAAAAAGTAAGTGATAAAGAATTAAACCGAGCAAAAGTTCAACTAAAAGCCAGTATGCTTATGGCTTTGGAAAGCTCATCATCAACTGCCGAGGTTGTTGCTCGTCAAATGCTGCTGCACGGCCGAGTTATTCCCACTGATGAAGTAATAGCAAAAATCGATAACATTACAAAAGATGACATCTTAAAAGCGGCACAGTTTTTGTTTTCATCACAACCTACCTATACCTTACTCGGTGATTTAAAACAATATCCTGACTATGAAGCATTAAGACAATGTCTGCCTAAAATGTAGTGCTATTTAACAGTAGTGTAGCCAACAAGAACAAATACGAAACAGTCTTTTGTATCTTCACACACTCGACAGGCATTGTCAATTTGACTAATTGATAAATTGCGTAAATAGTTACTTCTGGTTGTAATTTTGTTACCATAATATGTTGATGCACTGGTGTAAGAATCGTCATTTTCCGACCGTTGAATATAAACCCATGAAATATCATCAGCTCGTTGTTGCGCTATTAACATCAAATTACGGCAAATATCTATGGATTTTTGACTTGTATCTATTTGTAAACCTATTGCATGGCCTCCATCAGGTTGTTCTACATGATGATTTTCAAGCTTAATTTTGGTGTTAAACACATCATATGCATATGTATTGTCATTTTCTTTTATCATATCTTCAGATACGATATTCAGTTTTTTTAAAGTACCCAACAACTGATAATTCGCGGTTTTTAAATGCTCTTGATTAATAATGATATAATCTAAAATAGAACCTATTTGTTCGGTTTGTTTGTTAAGTTTATATTTGAACATCGCTTTAGAATAACCTGCAATACCGCCGACCGACAAAACACCGATGATGGCCAGAACACCCAACATCTCAACCATTGAACGACCGGTTTCTTTCGCATAACAGCTCATCTGCTTGGTGTTTTTATCATCACCTACCCATATTGTACACTTCGTCAAAAAACAACGGCGCATCTGAGCCATTCTTCGTAAGAAACTTTTTATCACGGCGCTTACTCCACATTTT
>JAFTYO010000024.1 GCA_017464685.1 Alphaproteobacteria bacterium | reverse complement strand
GTGTACAAAACCGCCACTTTTAAGGCTGTCTTTCTATTATTTTTGATTATGTTTAAGCTTGCACACATTTTCTTTTCCCTTTTGTTTATGTTTTTACATTACAATATTTTTTATCTTTTGTCAAATGCTTTTTATAAAAACATAAAAGCTGTATGCTTTTTTTACATACAGCCTTTATATTTAATAACAAAACTTTTTAGTTTCCGTAACCGGATTTGCCTTTGTTAGGTAAATTGTTATCCATTGTTTTTACTGCCTTGGGTTGTTGACTAGCCTCTTCTGTTTTTACATCTTTTTTATGCAATTTATCTTTGGTCTTAGCCATCAATTCGGCAACATCAACCGATTGATTTACAATTTCAGGATTATAATACTTTATCCATTCCATACACTTAGCAGCATATTCCCTTCGGCTAGGATTATCACTTTTTATACCATCTTTACAAAGATTCAGACTCTTGTTTAATAAATCAACTGTCTTTACAGGAACTTCTGATAATGCCTCATACCCTTTTTCATGCGAAAAAGAATTATTTTTACCTGATTTTAAGCCTTTATCAAAAATATCAAGTACCTTATCTGTATATTGAGGTTTTCTATACGCTATAGCCTTTAAATAATTATATGCTGTTTCTAAAGAATGAGAATTATTCTTATCAGATTGTATAAACTGAGAATATTTTTCCAAAGATTTTTCTGCCAATTCAGGACGTTCAATTATAACTTTTGCCAATCCGGTATATATTCTTTTTAATGAATAATCATCCAGAGATTCGATACCATTAAGAAAATTTAAGTCTTCCATTTATATATCCTATACTGTTGATAGCATTTATATATCCTCACATTACAATATTTTTTATCTTTTGTCAAATGCTTTTTATAAAACTCCATATGAATAGACAATCAGCATCAATCCCAAAACAACTCGATAAATTACAAACGGCAGGAAACTGAATTTTTTAAGCCATTTCATCATGGCAAATATCACAATTATTGAAGCAACAAAAGAGCAACCAATTGCGTCAATTGTATCCAAAATTTCACCGACTGCCGAAACTTTCCACAATCTGTATGTTTCCAAAGCTCCAGCCGCCAATATGGTCGGAATGGAAAGCAACATTGAAAACTTTGCCGCCTCACTTCTGTTTATTCCCAAAAAACGAGCCACAGTAATAGTAATTCCTGACCTGCTCGTCCCCGGAATTAACGCCAAGCATTGCGCCAAACCAATTAAAAAAGCTTGTTTAACCCCGATATCACCTGTGGTTTTGATATTTTTTCCATATTTATCAGCAATATATAAAATAAGACCGTAAATCAATATATTCCACCCGATAACTCGAGCACTTCTTAAACTTTCCATACCAAAATTTCTGAGCCAAAAACCCAAAATCAGCGCCGGAATTGAGGCTATCACAATCAGGTATGCCAATTTATTGCCTTGCACACTAAAATCAGGTAAAAGATATTTGCTGAAAACACCTTTCAGCATTTGTAATATATCTTTATGAAAATATATCATAACCGCCAGCAATGAACCAACATGCAAAGCTATATCAACCGCCAATCCTTGGTCTTCAAATGATGTAAACTTTGCAAACAAAATCAAGTGTCCTGAAGAACTTACCGGTAAAAATTCAGTCAAACCTTGCACTATGGCCAACCATATTGTTTGCATTATAGGCATCTTAATTTGCTCCTTTTTGTAAAACCACGCATTTGTTTATATTTTCTTCCAACAACGAATGTGGTCTAAACCTTACATTATTAACCGTTGCACCCCAATGAAGATGAGGTCCGGTTGCTCTGCCCGTTGCTCCCACAAGTCCTATTACATCACCTTTTTTTACAATATCTCCAACATTAACCAACGCTTTATCCAAATGCGCATACATTGTTTTTAAGCCTTGTCCATGGTCAATAATCACCATATTGCCAGAATAAAAATAATTTCCGCCCGCAAGCAAAACTTTACCATCGCCGGAGGCTACAATTTTTGTTCCCTTTGGCGCAGCAATATCTGTTCCCGAATGCGGATTTTTCGGCACACCATTAAATATTCTCTGATTACCGAAATGACCGCTGATTCTTCCCTTTAACGGTAACTCAAAACCATTTTTTGAAAGTTGAGCATTTTCATCATTAAATGATAGTGCTTTTTTTACATCTGTTTGTTCCCGCAAAATTTCGGCATCATCTTCTTTTGACGGAGTAACTTTATTTTGCGCCACACCTTTAATACTCTGAACATTCCAAGAATGCTCTTTTATATTTAACATAAACTTTTCAGATTTACCGCTTGCATAAAAAGCCTCCAATTTAGAGTTTTGTTTTTCATCTCGAGGAACGGCAATCAAAAACTCGCCTTTATCGTTAACATCAAATTCATTATCATTCAGTTTTATTTTAACTGCATTTTGCGCCTTGCCCGTCAAAAGTTCTCCCTGCTCAATATTTCCACATACTTCAATACCTTGTGCCATTACATTAAAGCAAAACATTAAGCTATAAATCAAACAAATCAAACTGCTCCGCATCTCTGTTCTCCACCACTTTTGTTTTTACAATGCCATCAACAAAACGAATGTTGAGCTCCCCGCTCCTTTTGGCATGAGTTGTATCATACAATGTTTTATAGTGCCTGTCAGTAACCCAAGCAAACCCTCTTTTTAAGACACTTTCGACCGACACGCTTTCAAGCCTTGATGACAAAGAATCCAGTTGTGTTTTGTGTTTTTGATACAAATTATCTATCAGATACGATTTCAAACCGATAAGATTAAGTGCTTGTCTTTTTCCGTTCAAACAATTTGCAAATGCAAGTTTAAGCCTTTCACACCTATCATCTAGTTTTTGCTGATTTTCAAGCACTATTTGCTCTAAATTAGGAATACCTCTACCTAATCCTTCTATCTGATTTTTATATTCTTTGAGCATACGATACATTGCATTAAAATATCTAGATTCTATAACTGATAATCCTGTTTTTAACTCTTCTTTTACCGGAACGGCAAACTCTGCTGCACCTGTCGGGGTTGGAGCTCGCTTATCGGCAACATAATCAATAAGCATAGTATCGGTTTCATGTCCGACTGCCGAAATAATCGGTATCTGACTATCATATACTGCTCTTACAACAATTTCTTCATTAAACGGCCACAAATCTTCCAAACTTCCGCCGCCTCTGGCCACAATTAAGACATCTGGTCTTGGAATATTACAAGTAGGCAAAGCATTAAAACCTTTAATGGCGGCAGCAATTTTCTCGGCAGCGCCCTCACCTTGCACCGGTGTCGGCCAAACAATTATTCGGGTGGGGAATCTATCTCTGACACGATGAATTATATCTCTAATAACAGCCCCTGATGCACTGGTTACAACGCCGATTACTTCAGGTAAAAACGGAATAGACTTTTTATGGGCTACATCAAATAAACCCTCTTTCAAAAATTGTTGTTTTCGTTCTTCTAAGAGTTTTAGCAGCGCACCTGTGCCGGCAATTTCCAAACGCTCAATAACCAACTGATACGACGACTTACCTGCAAATGTTGTGATTTTTCCGGTAGCTACTACTTCAAGTCCATCTTCTATTTTAACATTTAAGGCTGATGCAATACCCTTCCAACAAACTGCAGATAAAACCGCATTAGCATCTTTTAGCGCTAAATACCAATGTCCGGAATCTGCTTTTTTAGCGCCAAAAATTTCACCTTTAACCCGCACCTGATTAAATGTGTTTTCAACACATCTTTTAATGGCAAATGAAATTTCGCTGACACTATATTCTGTTAATTGTTGCATATTTTACCCCTTTATAAACACTCAGTTTATCAATTTGTTGTTTATATGCAATCATTTATAAATGTTACAAACAAAAAATATTATCTTTATTTTTTACCACTTGTTCAAATATGACCGAGGCAGGAAGTTTTTGTTAAAAAGCCTCTTTTATATTAATAGCAATATATTATCCACAATTTATAGATGGCTAAACAGTTGATTTAAGCCAATATTTTAAAAATGTAATTTTTTTATAAAAAAAATAAGACACTTTTCATAAAAAATGTTATAAATTTAGATATAATCGCAAGATTAATGTATCTTGTGTTTGTGTTTAATTTCTTCGGAAATTTTTTAATACCTGAATAATCACTTTATTTAGGTGTTTTTTTATTTAACCAACTGCCGATTATGGCAGTTTTTTGTTTTAAATTTTATCTTAGAAAGGAAAATTAAAAATGTTTAATTATAGAAATTTATCGTTATATCCTGAATTTGATTTAGGTTATAATATGTCATATATAAATGATAATAATTCATATCCACAATGTTTATGGAAACAAGATGATTATTCGTCTGATAATAATCCATATTCTCAATGTTTATGGGAAAAGAATGATTATTCATCTAATCTATGGGAAAATCCTCAACAAATTAATAATGAAATACATTCTAATCCATATTCTAAATTTGATTTTATTAGAGGTGAAGATATGGGAAATGGTTGGGAAAAAACACCGGATTTTTCATATTTAAATAACTCACCATTGCATGTAAGTCTAACGGCAAATACAATGCGCGAACAAGCACCATTAAAATACCTGGATTGGTCATTGATAAAAAATCGTGAAATATTGAAGCCTCCATATCCATACTCAAAAGATATTTATACTAATGATTGTTATCAAAGTCCTCGTTTTTATCCGTTTGCAATGAGAACAAGATGGAATGAGGGAGAAAATCAGGGTATAACCTATGCTACACCGGAAGATACACTAACAGATCAAAATACTAAATATGGTATTTCACAGACTGCATATAATCGTTATAGAAAACACTATAATGAATATCCTGATTTGGTTAGAGATTTATCGGAAAATCAAGCAATGAATTTGATGTGCCAAGAATATTATAAACCTAGTCGTGTAGAAGCAATCAATGATGCCAATGTTGCATTTGGAATGTTTGATAGTTTTTTCAACGGTTATAATGATTCTGTAAAAGCGTGGCAACAAACTTTGCGAAATTATAGTAATCCTAATTTGCAAATAGGAGGTGGAATTGGTAGCGAAACCATAAACGCACTAAATAAGAGTTCGTTACCATCTTCATTTTTGCAAGAGCTAATAACTAATCGATTGTCATCGGTTAAAAATAAATATGACAATGGTATTGCAAATCGTATGAACACATACAACATTGGTGTATATTAAGGAAAAGTCAACGGGTAAGGTTTAGGTACGCTGACTACTTCATCTAATTCTTGCCCGTTCATTATTTTAACAATATTCCAATCTTCCATAAACTGTGTAGAATTTATAGGATTCATTAAATCTTCGCTTTCTTTTATCATCATTACAAATCTGTACATCAAATTATAAAACTGCAACATATATTGTTGTTGTTTTTCTTTATCAGATGTTACTGTTTCTACCATTTCAAACACTAATGCAGATAACATGAATAAATTGTTGGTTACTGTTCTTCGTCTTTCAATGTTGCATATTTTCATACTATCTCGCTTTATACATTCAGGCGGCAGATATAATTTTTCATTTAGCTTACAACTGATTTTATATGGCTCCGGTACTTCGTATTGTTTATTATTAGTTATTTTAGCTAAATAAAAACTCTGGAATTTATATCTCATTTCATAATTTGCCAGAACTCCTGAAACATGGTCACCTTTATAATAAAGCATATCTTCCAAAAAATCATATAAGGTATCTAACGATTTCATATATAAATCAAATTGTTTTTTTGTTGCCTTTCTTTTGATTTTTTGCGTAAAACACCAAGATACTTGTCCTGAGGTTTTTATATCGGGAAAAATATTTCCCAAAGGGACTTCAGCACTTTCTATCGGAATTAAATATTCTTCTTCGCATCGTTTAACAGCGAGTTTTTTCTTTTTAATTAAAATGTTCATATGATTAATATGTTTTTTTGTAAATATTTTTTCAATTTTATATAAAAATTGTTGGTAAGAGATATCTTGCTGATTTTTTAAAATATTTAATCCGATGCAAGCGCATACAAATATAAGCAATGAAATCATTAATATTTTTTTATTCATATTTTCCACCTTTGGTCGATTTGTTTTCTGTATTAAGGAAATGGTATGGGGTAAGGTTTAGGTACGCTGATTACCTCATCTAATTCTTGTCCGTTCATTATTTTAACAGCATTCCAATCTGCCATAAATTGTACGGAATTAATTGGATTCATTAAATATTCGTTTTCTCTTATCATCATAACAAATCGGTACATCAAATTATAAAACTGTAACATATATTGTCTTTTTTGTTCTTTATCCGAGGTTGTTGTTTCAAATATTCTAAACATTATTTCGGATAACTGATATAAATCATACATCATCATTCTGCGGCTCACAATATTACATGTTTTCAAAACATCTTGTATCAAACAAGAGGGAGGTCTATTCAATCCTTTATCAAGTTTACAGTTTATTTGATGCGTTTGTAAAACCTCGTATTGTTTATCTTGGGTTATTTTAGCTAAATAAAAACTTTGGAATTTGTATAGCATTTCATCCTTTGCCTGAGCTGATGAAAAGTAATTTCCTTTATAATAAAGCAAACCTTCTAAATAATCTTTCAAATGCTCTTCGGCTTTTTTATATAAATCAAATTGTTTAGCTGTAGAATATTTTTTAATTTCATTTGCAAAACATAAAGTAACCACATATCCACTGCCTGTATCAGAAAAAAATTGTCCCAAGGGAGATTCATCATCTTTTATCGGTAATAAATAAGGGCTGCATTTTGCAATTTTGTTTTTTTCATTTTTAATTAAAATTTTCATATAGTTAAAGTGCTTATCTGTAAACATCTGCTCAGTCATAATTTCGGATTGTAAAAGTGCATAATGTAAATAGCATTTACATATGCAAATTATTGCTAAGAAACAAACTGATAATACAATTAATGTTTGTAGTGTTTTTTTATTCATTTTGTTTAACCTATCTTATAATTATTAAGGAAAAGGCAACGGGTAAGGTTTAGGTACGCTGACTACTTCATCTAATTCTTGCCCGTTCATTATTTTAACAATATTCCAATCTTCCATAAACTATATTAAACTCAGGAAATTGCCTTAATTAAAGCCGACAAGTTAGTTAAGAACAATTTTACCGAAATTGCAAGCAAGATAATGCCAAACACTTTTTGCAACATATAAATTACACCGGGGTTAATGAGGTGTTCAAACTTTTTAGCCATTTTAAGGGCAAAATATACAACAACCACATTGGCTAAAATTGCCGCCAAAATGTTGATGTCGGCAAATTCGGCACGAAGCGACAGCAAAGCTGTCATTGAACCGGCACCGACAATCAAAGGAAACACAACCGGCGTAAAAGTTGCATCTTTGGGCAAATCCGGACTGTCACGAAAAATTTGAATATCCAAAATCATCTCCAAAGCCATAATAAACAAAATAACCGAACCGGCAACCGCAAAAGATGATATATCAAGCCCGAAAAGCCTTAGAAAAGCATCTCCCAAATAAAAAAATCCGATAAACATAACAAAAGAAATAAGGCTGGCTTTTGATGAGCTGACAATTTTGCCTTTTTTACGCATATTAATCACAATCGGAATGGAACCGGTGATATCAATTATGGCAAACAAAACCACGAACGCACTGACAAATTCTCTTAAATCAAGCTGAGTAAACATCAAAACACCTCATAAAAAAACACTTTATTAATTAATAGAATTTTTCTATCATACCAAAAATTTAAGTCAAGCAAACTTTTTTTGTTTTAAGATGAAAAAAAGACTTGAAAAATAATTATTTAAATGTATAAATACGCACAACTTATTGTAATGGGGTGCGCCATGACAATAAGAAGTTTTAATTTCGCACAAGTCCGCTTTTATGATAAAGGTCTGGCAATTAATGAAATGTTATTTAATGACAAATACAGAATTTAAAATCCCTGAAACAACAGAAAGTTTTGAAGAACTCTTAAACGAACAATTTGGCGACAAAGGCATTGTCGGCACTGTTGTTAAGGGTACAATCATCCGTTTAAGTGATGATTTTGCTACCGTTGATGTCGGCTTAAAATCAGAAGGCCGCATTCCGCTTCGTGAATTCGGTCAAAATCCCGAATTAAAAATCGGCGACCAAATTGAAGTTTTGGTTGACAGATACGAAGACAGAGAAGGCAACATTGTTCTTTCTCGTGAAAAAGCTCGTCGTGAAGAAGCTTGGGCAGAACTTGAAAAATCGATGAATGCCGGCGAACGTGTTAACGGTATCATTTTCGGTCGTGTTAAAGGCGGTTTCACTGTTGATTTAAGCGGTGCAATTGCTTTCTTACCGGGTTCACAAATTGACATTCGTCCAATCAGAGACATTTCTCCGTTAATGGGCATTTCTCAACCTTTCCAAATTTTGAAAATGGATAGAGAAAGAGGCAACATTGTTGTTTCTCGTCGTGTTGTTTTGGAAGAAACAAGAGCAGAAGCAAGAGCCGAACTCATTGACGCAATCAAAGAAGGTGCAATTTTGGACGGTATTGTTAAAAACATTACCGATTACGGTGCATTTATTGATTTGGGCGGTGTTGACGGTTTGTTGCATGTTACCGATATTTCTTGGAAAAGAATCAATCACCCTGCAGAATTGTTGTCTGTCGGTCAAACAATTAAAGTTCAAGTTATCAAATTCAACGAAGATACTCAACGCATCAGTCTTGGTATGAAACAACTTGAAAATGACCCATGGCAAGCAGTTGCCGACAAATATACCGTTGGTGAAGTTTACACCGGTAAAGTTACCAACATCACCGATTATGGTGCATTTGTTGAATTGGAAGATGGCATTGAAGGTCTTGTCCATGTTTCAGAAATGAGCTGGACACGCAAAAATGTTCACCCAGGAAAAATTGTTTCTACATCTGAAGAAGTTCAAGTTAAAGTTTTGGAAGTTGATGCTGACAAGAGAAGAATTAGCTTGGGCATCAAACAATGCACACCAAATCCTTGGGCTGCATACATTGAAGAACATCCGGCAGGTTCCGTAATTGAAGGCAAAATCAAAAACATTACCGAATTTGGTTTGTTTGTTGGTTTAACCGATGAAATTGATGGTATGATTCACCTTTCAGACATCGCTTGGGGTAAATCGGGCGAAGAAGCTGTTAAAGACTATGAAAAAGGTCAAACCATCACTGCAAAAATCATTGATGTTGATGTTGAAAAAGAACGCATCAGCCTCGGTGTTAAACAGTTAGATGAAAATAACGCAGCTTTGGCTTTAGAAAACCTCAAAAAAGGTGATGTTGTAAAAGCAATTGTTGTAAGCACTGACGACAAAGGCGTAAATGTTGAAGTTGAAGGCATTGCCGCAACAATTAAAAAAGCTGATTTATCTAAAGACAAAGAAGGCCAAAACCCTGAAAATTATCACGAAGGTGATGTTTTGGAAGCAAAACTCACATCTGTTGATAAGAAAAACGGCAAACTCGGCGTTTCTGTTAAAGCTTTAGAAATTGAAGAAGAAAAGAAAACTTTGGAAGAATATTCTGCTTCCAATGCAAGCGGTACATCTTTGGGTGACGCTTTAGGCGAAGCTTTGAAAAAAACAGTAGCTTAATTTTCTTTTTAGAAAACAAAAAATAACCGTTCTGATTTGAACGGTTATTTTTTTGAATATTTCACAATTTAAGTAAAAAAATAGAACTAAAGATTAATTTTATGTTAACAAAATCGTTTTAATACAAAAATTCTATTGCAAAAAGTTAATAATATGTTAAACTCCTTCACAGAATCGCTTAATAAAAGATTAATTTTCGACGAGGTTTATCATGATGAAAAAAATAGGAATTGTTTGTTATATTACCTTTATGGCTGTTATCACTCAAGTGAATGCCCAACAGTACTACTTCTTACAGACTGATGCTTATAGTTCTTCTTCAACGGGGGGAATTACTGTATACACCACGACTGGTACACAAAAATTAGTTGAGGAAAAAATGGCTAATTATGCAAAATCTACTGACGTTTATACAAAAGATGAAATTGATAATGCAGGATACATAAAAGCTTCAGAAATAAGCCAAGCAGGCTTTGCAACCAAAGATGACTTAAGTGCTAAGCAAGCTACTTTATCTACAGAACAATTAGCTGCCGCAAATAGTGGAATTACTCAAACAGGTGTTGCACAAATTGAAACCAACAAAACCGCTATTGCTGACTTAAAAACCGCTCTTGATACAAAAGCTGGTGCTGCTGACGTTACTGCTCTTGATGGTAAAGTTTCAACAAACGAAACTAACATTAAGACCAATACTAGCAATATTTCTGCTCTTGATGGTAAAGTTTCAACAAACGAAACTAACATTGAGACCAATACTAGCAATATTTCTGCTCTTGATGGTAAAGTTTCAACAAACAAAACTAACATTGAGACCAATACTAGCAATATTTCTGCTCTTGATGGTAAAGTTTCAACAAACGAAACTAACATTGCAACAAATGCAACAAACATTTCTAATTTGCAAGCTTCGGTAAGCAGCAATGGAGCAAACCTATACAAATTAGAAAATCAAGTTTGGTCTTTGAGCGAAGATTACAGACAATTAAAAAGAGATTTTAATACCGGTAGGGCTTCAATGGCAGCTATGACTGCTCTTGTACCCAATGCCAGAGCATCAGGTGATACTCAGCTTTCTATCGGTACCGGTGCTTATAACGGACACACGGCAATTGCTATCGGTGGTTTCCACTGGGTAAACAATGATGTATTGTTAAATGCCGGTGTGGCTTGGGGCAACTCACAAGATGCTGTTTATAAAGCAGGTGTAACATTGTCTTGGTAATACATCTCCATACTTATACAAAAACAGGGAGCTTAAAAGCTCCCTGTTTTATTTTAGCGATGTCGCTGATTGTTTGAACTCCGGCTTGAAGAAGGTCTTGAATGGCTTGAGCTTCTTGAAGGCGGTGTTTGTCTCACGGTTGAATGATTCCTTGTCGGTGGCGAACTCGGTCTTGAATAAGAGTTTCCCCTTTGTGGCGCACCACTCGGCCTTGAAACATTCGGATTCCGAGGTGGCTGATTATTCGGCTTAACAGCTCCTCCCCTTGGCGGCTCATTATGAGGCCTTACATTACCGTTTGCAGGCGCTCCGTTGTGAGGCCTTGAAAAGCCATCATTCCTCGGCGGTCTCGATTTATCATAACCATTGTGCAGGTTATGTGGCTTGTCATAATGATGATGAGGGCGATGCGGAGGTTTCCACAAATGGTGATAATGTCCATGAGGTCTCCAATGCCAACATCTTAAGTCTATATGCCTGTGTCTGTTAAAGTGATAATAAAAATTATAAAACACGGGAACATAAGACAGCCTTATACAAACACTTGTCACCGGACAATAAAAATAATCATGATAAACACCGTTCACATACCACCCGAACGCATTATTATAAACATACGGTTTATAAGAACGCACCCTGTCACCATAGCGCATTTCAAAATCAAACACACTAAAAGGTGGCAAATGGCAGTAATAATACCGGTTCGGTGTAATCACCAAATAGTTATTACCCGTTGCCTCAATGACCGAATAGTCATCAAAGTGCCACTGATTGTCAGATAAGACAACATCATCGCTCAAATAAATGTCATTTAATTGAGCAGTAGCGGTCTGCATTACCAACACAAACGCTAAAAATAATAATACCTTTTTCATAACTTATAGATTTAAAAATTAATAATTCGGAATTGCGTTAAGTTTATCAAATTGTTGATTGATTTGTCAAGAAAAATGAAAAAAGCAGTCAACTTTTATGTTTAACTGCTTTTTTGATTATAATTTCAGATTTTTTATCCTAAGTCTAAATTAAAAAACACTTTAGCACCCCAACCGATTAAAAAGGCAATTAGAGCCACAGACAAACTAATGCCTGCCATCTCGGCAAACTTAGGTAGAAACGGCTCCGATTTAACAACCCCGATATAGTAGTTGAAAATAAAGACCAAAAACACAACAACCGCAATCATACAGGCAAGAGCTGTTACATACATATTTGTAGGCAACAAAAGATAAGGCATAACCAAACAAATAACAGTAACCAAATAAGCAATTCCGGTATAAATACTTGCTTTTAATGCGTTAGGATTACCATCCGCTCTTTCGGCCAAATAGTTTGAAGCCGCCATCGAAAGTGTGGCTGATACACCGGTTATAATACCGGCAAAAGCAATTAAGGTTGTATTTGCAAGCACAAAGGTCATACCGGCAATGGTACCGGTTAATTCAACCAAAGCATCATTTAACCCCAAAACCATGGCTCCGACATAATTTAATCGTTCTTCATCAAGCATATCGACAAGCTTTTTCTCATGTGCTTTTTCATCTTTAATAATGCTTTTTACTTCTTTAATTTCAGTTTCAAGTTGCTTTAATGCATTGATACCATCATATTCATGAACCTCTAAAAGTTTGATAACAAAAGTATATCCCAAAACATAAATCAACACCCGATACAACCAAACCTTAAACATATTAGGCTTAACTTCCTGTTTGGTATATTGTTCCCAAACTTTGGCATGAGCGGCCTCATCTTGCGCAATTTTACTTAATGTAGATGCTTCTTTTTTTGTTTTAACTTTGCTTGCAAAATATGAATAAATATGCGAGCTGGTGATTTCATCTTTTTGAAACATCAACATTAATTTTTTGGATGAGCTCGAAAAAGTCTGTTCTTTTTTCATATTACATTACTCCGATAGCTTTAACTTCAAACCCTAAACTTATTGCTTCATCTCGATTTATCAAATTACGCAAATCAACAATTTTCGGGTTTTTAAGCAAGGTTTTTGTTTTTTGTAAATCAAGCGATTTAAAATCTTCCCACTCGGTTAAAATGGTGAGTACATCTGCTCCTTTGATTGCATCGTACATATCGGTTGCATAATACACCTTATCACCCAAAATTTTCTTAGCATTTTCAAGTGCCTCAGGGTCATAAAGTCTGATTTTTGCACCTTTTTCCAAAAGCACTTCAACAATTTGCATTGCAGGAGATTCTCTGCAATCATCAGTTCCGCCCTTAAAAGCCGCACCTAATACGGCAACAACGGGACATCTGATATTTGAAACTTCTTCCAAAATGCGCTTTGCCATATTGATTTTGCGCTTATCATTGCCTCTGATGGTAGCTTCAATGAGTGATAAATCAACACCTTTAACTCGTCCCATATAAGCCATGGCATTGGTGTCTTTAGGAAAACAAAAACCGCCATATCCGGGGCCGGGATTTAAAAACTTGTTACCGATTCTGCTATCTAAGCCCATACCCTTTGCCACTTCATATACATCAGCCCCCGATTTTTCACAAAAATCCGCCATTTCGTTAATATATTGAATTTTCATTGCTAAAAATGCGTTTGAAGCATATTTTATGGTTTCAGATGAACGACGCTTAACATATAAAATGTTAGTTTTGCCCTCAAAAGGCGCATAAAGTTCTTTGATTTTTTCTTTTGCTCGTTCAGAGTTTGCACCGACAACAATCCTATCCGGATTAAAAAAGTCATGCACGGCAAAACCTTCACGCAAAAATTCAGGTAAAGAGACAACATCAAACTCACCTTTGGGGTTTTGTGCGGCAATAATCTTTTCCACTTCATCACCGGTATTAACCGGAACGGTAGATTTTACGGCAACAACCGTATAACCGGTTATATATTGCGCCAATTCTTCGGAAGCCGCATGAATATATTTCATATCTGCTTCTTTAGTAATCGGATTCGGAGGAGTCCCGACTGCCAAAATCACAACATCGGCATTTTCAACACCTTCTTTTGTAGACATGGTAAACTTAATTTTGCCCGATTTAACATTTTTTGCAAACAATTCGGGCAAGCCGTCCTCAAAAATGGTAAGATTCCCATTTTTTAAGGCATTTATTTTGTTTTCATCTTTATCAATGCAGATAACATCATTTCCGAGTTCTGCCAAACCGACACCTGTGGGCAATCCGACATATCCTGTTCCAATTACGGCAATTTTCATAAGTAACCTTTCAGTTAAGTTAAACATAATCCGACTATATAACAAACATACAATTTTGCAACTTAAGAAACAACCTTATCCAACTGCCCGCCATAAAAAATATTTTTTATCGTGAACTTTATATTAAAAGTTTTCGTTATAGCATATTGTAAGGAGAGATTTTATGGAAAATATTTCAAAACTCATACAACAAGCCAAACCGTTATATTTTGCTCGCAAACGCAGACGCAGGATATTGGGTTCTGTAGGCACTCTGATGTGTGGTTGCTTTTTGTTATTTATGACATCAGTCAAACAAGAAAGTTTGATTTATGATGTATGGATGGAAGAAGTTTACAGTGCATCAAACGGCTCTATCATTGAAGATTTAGGTTTACCGGTTGATGAATACGGATTATTGTGGGTAGGATAATGAAACATTTGATTGAACAAAACAAAAAATATGTTAAAGCCATAATCCGTAAGTTTACCGGCAATTGCAATGAAGACTTGGAGCAAGAAGTCTACATAAAAACATGGCAAAATTTGCCCGAATATAAAGAAGAAGGCAAGTTTAAACAATGGATTTGTACACTTACCGCCAATGTATGCAAAGATTATTTTCGTTCAAAGACTTATAAGCGTCTATCAAAACAAATCGATGACAGCGCACTTGAAAGTTTGACTGCAGGAGGTACTCCTGAAAGACTTATAAGTGACAAGGAGCGACAAAAAATAATCTTAAAAGCGGTTGATTCGCTTTCGAAAGAACACAAAAAAGTAATTTTATTGTTTGAGTTTGAGGGATATTCCATTGAAGATATATCTTTGCGATTGAAAATACCCGTCGGGACAGTTAAATCAAGATTATTTAATGCCCGTAACATATTGAAAGAAAAACTAAAATTTTTACAAGGAGAAATTAGATGAATAAATTTTTATTATCAACACTTTTGACAACAACAGTGATATTTTCATCAGTTGTAAATGCCAACGAATATGAAAAATCAATACCGGACCATCCGGTCCATATGCAAATAGATAAAGATTTTCATAAAAAAATAGCTCAAGAAATGGCAACAAACTTAGATTTGACACAAGAGCAACAAGAACAAGCCAAACAAATTCGTGAAAAAGGACAAGAAGAAATTAAACCGTTAATGAATCAAATGAAAGAGTTGCGTAAAAAGCTTGATGAAAAACGCAAGGCAAATATGGAAGAATTTGAAAAAATCTTAAATGCTGACCAAAAGAAAAAATTTGAGGAAATGAAAAAAAGAGCTCCTAAAAACAGAGTAAAGCTTCATATGAGAAGAGGTATGCATAAAAACCTAAATGAAAAAAGTATACCACCTATTGAAAACTAAACAACTACAAAACTCCGGATTAACCGGAGTTCTATTTTATCTTTTTTAAGTTATCCCCTTATTGAAAATAGATTCTTTACATATAAATACATTTGTGCTTATCCTATATTAGCAAAATTAAGAATAACAAATATAAAGGATATTATTACAATGACTAAAAATTCATTAGCTGATTTTTTAAACGATATCAAAGAAAATAAAATCGCAGTTACCGTTTTTTTAATTAATGGTGTTAAGCTTCAAGGTGTTATAACATTTTTTGATGACACATCTTTGTTATTAAGACGTGATGGGCACACTCAGCTTGTTTATAAACATGCCGTTTCCACCATTATGCCCAGTACATCCGTTGACGTAGTTGAAGATTAAGCATTGCTTGAAACAGAATCCAATACGTTTGAATACGTCTGTGTTATCTGCCCTGTTGTCACAGATGTGCCTGCTTGTATGTCGGATCAAAGCCGTTTATCCGAAATTGTTGGTTTGGCTCTTGCTATAAATTTAGAAATTGTTCATAGTGAAATCATAAAACTAAAAGCCATAAAACCTTCAACTTATTTTTCCAAAGGTTTTATCGATAAATTTAAGCCATTAATTAATGATAAACAAATCAGCTTAATGGTTATTGATGCTTTATTATCTCCCATACAACAAAGAAACTTAGAAAAAGAACTTAATATCAAGGTGATAGACCGAACTGCTCTTATTTTGGAAATTTTTGGAGAACGAGCGAATACTAGTGAAGGAAAACTTCAAGTCGAACTTGCTCATTTAACCTATCAGCGATCCAGACTTGTCAGAAGTTGGACACACCTTGAAAGGCAAAGAGGAGGTGCCGGTTTTTTAGGAGGTCCCGGAGAAAAACAAATTGAGCTCGACAGACGAATAATTGATGATAAAATTGTAAAAATCAAAAAAGAACTTGAGAAAGTTAAAAATACTCGACAACTACAGCGAGGCAATAGAAAGAAAGTGCCCTATCCGATAATTGCTTTAGTCGGATATACAAATGCCGGAAAATCAACATTATTTAACAAACTTTCCGGAGCTGATGTTTTAGCTAAAGATATGCTATTTGCCACATTAGATCCTACTTTACGCAAAATCAAATTACCATCAGGCAAGGAGGTTATTTTTTCTGATACCGTAGGTTTTATTTCTGATTTACCTCACGAACTGATTATGGCTTTTCGCTCTACCTTAGAAGAAGTTTTGGAGGCTGATGTCATTGTCCATGTAAGAGACATTGTCAATAATGATACATCATTACAAAAAAAAGACGTATTAAATGTTTTGGAAAGTATCGGACTTAAAAATATTGAAGACAAAGATAATTATATTGAAGCGTTAAATAAAGTTGATTTGCTAACTGATGAAAATAAAAACATTTTAGCCCAAAAGCTTGGCTTTAACACAAAAAAGATTATATCAATATCTGCTTTAACCGGTATGGGGTGTGATAAGTTGCTCTCAAGCATTGATAAGTTTTTATCGTCAGATTACAAAACTTATACATTAGAAATTGATATCTCAAACGGAAAACTTCAATCGTGGATTTACGATAATGCCATTGTCTTACAAAAAAACTATAAAGATGACAAATTGATATTTAACATCAAAATCAATCGAGCAAACTCTGAACGGTTAAGCAAATTATTCAATATAAAGTTGACTTAAAACAAAGGAGTTTTATATGAAATTTTTTTTATTTTTGGCACTGATAATCATAAGCGCCTGCAAAAGTAATCAAAATTATAACTTAATTTTAAGACCTTGGATTGGGCAATCACAGTCAAGTCTTGTCAGTCAGTGGGGTGAACCCGATAACATATTCGGAATTAATGCCAATACATATGTTTACGTATATGAAAAAATTTCAAACTCGCCATTTAACGCAGACAGACACCCTTATGATGACGAATTAAATTATCAAGTTGCTTCCGGTCCTGAATATGGAGTTTCGCAAATGCCAAAAGTTTATTATTGCAAAACAACCTTTACCATCAGAAACAATGAAGTTATTGATTATGCTTTTAACGGTGATGATTGCATCTAAAAATTTAGTTCTAAAGTTGTTGAAAACACTGTCTTTGCCATTACTTAAAATGTGTATTTTTTTAACATGATTTTAAGGAGAAAAAAGATGACTTATGGTGTTCGTTATCCGACGCTTGCCTTTCAGACCGGCGGTGTAGGACAGGCAAATGATGGTATTCCGCCACAACCTTTTGAAACTTTTTGTTACGATTCGGCTTTGATGCAAGCAAAAATCGAAAACTTTAATGTTGTACCTTATACATCGGTTTTACCCAAAGAACTTTATGGTAACATTGTAAGTGTCGATAAGGTTGTCAATCAATTTAAACATGGTGCAGTTTTAGAAGTGATTATGGCCGGACACGGTGCATCAAGAGATGAGCATAAAGCCATTGCAACCGGTGTGGGAATTTGTTGGGGAAAAGATAAAAACGGCGAACTTATCGGCGGTTGGGCAGCTGAATATGTTGAGTTTTTTGATACTCAAATTGATGATGAAATCGCTCAGGGTCATGCCAAAATGTGGCTTAATAAGTCTTTAAAACATGAGCTTGAAATCAGAGGCGTTGAACAACACAGCGATTTTGAAATGTTTCATAATTATTTAAATATCACCGAACAATTCGGCTATTGTTTAACCTGTTTGGGATTTTTGAACTTTGAAAATGCTCCGGCAGTAAAAGTTTAGAAAGGATTGTTATGATGTTTAAGAAAAAAACTCAAAACATTCAAACGGCAGAGGTACAAAACTCTGCCGGTTTGGGTGTTATGGCTTTAGCCGCAATTGTTGTTAGTTCAATGATTGGCGGCGGTATATATTCTTTACCGCAAAATATGGCCTCAGGTGCTTCTGCCGGTGCAGTGCTTTTGGCTTGGCTCATTACCGGATTCGGTGTTTATTTTATCGCCAACACATTTCGCATTTTATCAAATGCCAGACCAGACTTAACCGCCGGAATTTATATGTACAGCAGGCAAGGTTTCGGTCCTTATGTCGGATTTACCATCGGTTGGTCATATTGGCTGTGTCAAATATGCGGAAATGTGGGATATGCAGTTATCACGATGGATGCTCTAAACTACTTTTTCCCGCCATATTTTGCCGGCGGAAACAATCTTTATTCCATTATCGGTGGTTCAATTTTAATCTGGGGCTTTAACTTTTTGGTCTTAAACGGTATTAAGCAGGCAACAATTGTAAACCTTATCGGTACAATCGGTAAAATCGTTCCTTTGGCTTTGTTTATCGTTATAATGGCCTTCGTATTCAATTCTGATAAATTTTCGTTTGATTTTTGGGGCGAAAACATTGAAACGGTAACAACTTTAGGCAGTTTATCAACACAAATAAAAAGCACAATGCTTGTAACACTTTGGGCGTTTATCGGTATTGAAGGCGCAGTCGTAATGTCTAAGCACGCAAAAACCCCTCAGTCGGTAGGAAAAGCAACTTTGCTCGGGTTTGTCGGCTGTTTGAGTATTTATGTGCTGTTGTCGTTATTACCGTTCGGATATATGAATCAAACCGAACTTGCATCGGTTGCCAACCCGTCAACTGCCGGAATTTTGGAAAAAGTTGTAGGAAAATGGGGAGCTTGGCTTATGAACATCGGCTTATTGATTTCGGTGTTATCAAGTTGGCTTGCTTGGACAATGGTAACCGCACAAATTCCGCAGGCAGCCGCTCAAAACGGGACATTCCCGAAAGAATTTGCTAAAGAAAACCACAATCAGGCACCTTCTGTTTCATTATGGATAACAAGCGGCCTGATGCAAATATTTATGCTTTTGGTATATTTTTCAAACAATGCTTGGAACACAATGCTGAGTATCACCGGAGTTATGGTACTGCCTGCCTATTTATCAAGCTGTGCCTATTTGTGGAAAATATGCGAGGACCACGAATATCCCCAAAATATATATATCAAGCGTTCGAGTGCTCTGCTTTCGGGTGTTGTCGGCTCTATCTATGCCTTATGGCTGATTTATGCCGCAGGTTTGAAGTATTTATTAATGGCAGTTATATTTATGGCTTTGGGCATACCGGTTTATATCTGGGCCAGAAAACAAAATAATCCTCAAGCTAAAGCTTTTGATAAAAGAGAGTGTTTGTTGGCTTGGATACTTGTAGTGGTTTCAATTATTGCCATATATGCAATGAGTACATCAATTGTGAAAATATAATTTTTTGACACAACTTGACAAATTATTATTGACAAGAACTAAAAAAATTGATATAAAAATTGTTGCAGAAAAGTAATTATGTTTAATTTAAAATATATATTTTTATGGTAAACACCGCTTTGTTGGCGATTCTCGAGGAGAAAGACCACACCAGATTTGAAAATTTTATCAAGGGTATGGAGGTAGGTAGAGTAACGCCTGAAGAAGAAACTCAGTTTTTCAAAACTGCTCCAGATGACTGGCTATACGAGTACATTTGTGTCAGCTATCCGCAACCCGCATCGGAAAGAGTATTGATGATTTCCGCTTCTGTTGAAACTCTCAAGCGCTCGTATGATTTGTGGGGTTTCTGGGAAGAAAATGTTATTTGGGCGTTTATGGCCGGAACACATGATGTTTGCAAAAAGGTCATAACCTGTATGACTTCTCGCCCATCGTACGAAGCCGAAGAACTGATGCTTAAACGAAACTCCAGAGAGCTTTTCACAATGTGGATTGAAAAGTACAAGGTTTTGAGCGAAGATGCCGAGAAACTCTTACACGATGACATCAAGCTTTCTCAGCTCAAAAGCATCTACATTGAGTACCAGCTTAATGAGCCTTTCAGATTGGCTCCCGTTTAAAAATTAAAACCCGTCGTATTTTCCGACGGGTGCTTTTTTAAAAAATCAAATTAGTTTCCGCCTTTTGTAACAACAACCATCGCCTCACGTAAGATACGATCATTTATCATATATCCTTTTTGCAGTTCGGCAATTATAGTTCCTGATGGTTTTGTTTTATCTTCCACTTCTTGTACAACCTGATGAAAATTCGGATCAAAAACCGTATCCAAAATTTCCATTGCTGTAATACCAAATTTATCAAAGACTTTATTAAGCTCATCTAGTGTAAGTTCTACACCCTTACGTAGAGCAACACAATCTTCATTTTGAGTGTTTTTAGAAGCCTCAAGAGCCCTCATTAAATTATCTGCTACAGTCAATAATGTTTTTGCAAATGATGATATTGCATACTTTGTATTTTTTTCTATTTCAACAGAGCATCGTTTTTTTGTGTTTTCTGTTTCTGCAAGTGCACGTAAAAACTCATCTTTTAATTTTTGATTTTCCTCAACCAATTTTTCAACATCAGGTTGCAAATTGCCATTTTCAACAATCTCTTCAGTTTCGAGCTGTTCATCAATTAAATTTTCTTCTTTTTCCATTTTTTCCTCTTTAAATATTATGAGTAACTTAATACATACTATAAACTTAGTGATTATACATTCACAAGTCAAGAAGATTAATTGTTTTTTGTATTGTCTTTTGTAAATCAAGTGCTATACTTTAGCATATATTATATTATTTGAGGGAAAATTAAAATGAATACTTGCAAAAAAATTGCGACAACAGGTTTTTTAACACAAAATTTTAACAGTAAAAAAAATAATATGGTTTTTAACAAAACTAATAATGTTTGCTGTTTAGAGTTGCAAAATATGGCAAAAAATCAATGTCTGGGTAAAAGCAAGTGGCCAAAAATAAATAATGTAAATGCTTGGATGTTATCAGCTGAAACTGCTACTTTTATGAAATGGGGCGGTTTAGGTATGGTGGCTTCAGAATTGCCAGAAAATTTTAATAAAACTTATTTAAAACAAAATCATAAAATATCAATTATAACACCTATGTATTTGGGAAATACCGGTAAAAAATCAGCTTCATTTAACGGCACAATCTATAAAGGAGCACAAAACAATGAGGTAAATACCGAATGTATAATTACAATTGATGTTCCGTTTATGGATGAAAAACAAAATCTGACAAACTATCAAGTAAAAATTTACAAAGCCTTTTTCAATGGAGTAGATTATATTTTCCTACATAATGAAAGGTTTTTCTCAATAAATCCGCATAAAGAAAATCCATCTACGCAAGACGGATGTTATGTCCGAAACAACAATGATATCAATGAGGTTGAAAGATTTGCTTTTTTTTCTAAAGCAGTATATCTTTTACTGGAAGAATGTATCCAAAATAAAATAAAAAACTTGGAAACTCCTAATATATTAATTGCAAACGATTGGCACATAGGGGCACTAACAGGGCTTTGTAAATATGCCACTATTGTGCAAACTCATAAAAATTTGATTGATAAACATACGGCAGATATAATCTGTAACACACCTATTATTCATATTGCCCATCATCTCGGATACCAAGGATGGGATTACCCTAATACTGCTCGTTTGTTAAATTCGTTATATGAAACCAATGCCCATATGGTATATAAAAATGCCAAAGCCATTAAAAACAGTAATCCTCGAACACCAAATACCTTGATCGTATTTGATTGTTACAATCAGGCATCGGTAAGTTTTCATCTTGCCGACAGAGTAGTAACTGTTTCAAAAAATTATCTCCAAGAAGTATCTTCTGAGCTTGGTTTAGGCCTTGATTTCCGTGATATATTAAAAATCAGAAAAGACCACCGAACATTTTATGGTATTGTCAACGGTTATGATAAAAACCTGATTTCACCAAATGAGAAAAAAATTGAACATATCAATGAATATTTTGAAGGGTTTGATTTTAAAGTATTTGATGAAAATTCTCTTAAAAACAAACTAAATAATAAAAAAGAATGTATAAAGTTACTTTCAAAGTTGGCAACTAATCCTGAATATAAACAAAAAGTTTTGCCTTTAACCGACTTGTTTGATTTTGAAGATATATCTGCTTTGGTTAAAAAAGCTGATAAAATACCGTTTATTTGTGCAACAAGCCGACTTGTAGAACAAAAAGGATATGATATTGCTGCAAAAGCCATCATTCAATTTATTAAAAACAATTTGAATAAAGGTCTTGAAGCACCTATTTTTGTTATGGGTGGAGCCGGTGATATGGATCTTTACAAAGAATTGCAAAACTTAAAAGTTGAAGTTGCAAAAATTGATAAAAAAGCAGCTAAGCGAATTTTTGTATTTAGAGGATACCGTGATGAATTTGCATATGCTGTTCAATTAGCGGCAGATTTCTATTTAATGCCCTCTCGTTTTGAGCCATGCGGTTTAACCCAAATGGAAGCAATGGCTAAAGGCGCACTGCCGATTGCGACATCTACTGGCGGATTAGTTGATACTATAAATGATTGTATTGACGGGTTCAGAACAGAGGTATTTTTTGCAAAAGGTATCAGAGTTTACGGCTCAAACTTAATGGCTCAAAAGTTTAAAAACAATGTCAATGCATATGCTCATACATTGGCAAAAGCCTTAAATTATTTTTATAATGCTCGCAGTGAATTAAACCTAATGACACAAAATGCCATAAAAAAAGATTTTGGGTGGAATGTCCAAGGAGGTTCTGTGTATAAATATTATAAGCTCTTTACAACAGGTGCACTTTAATTTTGAACTTGACAACGTCATAAATAATACACTATATGTAAGACATTCAAAATATTATTTATAAAACTTTTAATTTTTATTTTTATGAACAAAAAGCTTATTATCCTTTTTGGCGCTCCAGGTAGTGGCAAAGGATATCTTGGTGATTGTATCAAGGAAGAATTGAAATCATCTGGCAACAATGATTTTCTTTACATTTCCACCGGTGATTTGCTCCGAGCTGAAATAAAAGCTCAGACCAAATTGGGAAAGGAAATTGAAAAAATTGTTTCATCAGGTAAACTTGTTTCCGATACAATTGTTTCAGAACTTGTCATGAAGGCTTTAACACAACCACACACAATCAAAATTCTGGATGGCTATCCACGTACTGAATTTCAGATGTTCGATATCATAGCTGCAAGAGATATGCTTGCTCATGATATCATATCGATAAAACGACATACATCTGTTGATCTCATCAAAGAACGTGTGTCCAATCGTCGCATTTGTAGAAACTGTAAAGCAACTCACAGTGTTGCTGATGGTTGTTGCCCAAAATGCGGTGGTCCATCAGAAATCAGAAAAGATGATGCTGTTATAGATGCCCGTCTGAAAGAATACGAAAAAAATACCGAACCACTTTGGTATGAACTTGTCAAAAATTCAGGTGTAACTCTTGTTGCCGACGGAAGATCTGAAGCCAAGCATCTCGCAAAAGATATTATGTGCATATTGTTGGCAAAAGTGTAGCCCTACCCTAAACCCCTCTGAATTTTATTTCAGAGGGGTTTATATTTACAAAAATCCCCGAAAATTGAATCATCAATTTTTGGGGATTAAATTTTTTACTCAGGCAAAGCCTCAAGAAAACTTCGATAGATATTTTCCCATTTAGAAAAATATCTTTCCTCGCTTCCGGTAAGAGCACCTTCGGGTCTGTTTAGAGCAATCATAAAGTCAAGATACGCTCTAATGCAACAGATTTGTTCTGCGTCATATCGAGGCAGAATTTCATTCTTAAAGGAAGCAATTTGTTCATCATCAGTTTCTTCCAGTGGCTTTGATAACATAGAAACAATGTTTTCAAACAATTGTTCTCCGGCTTTTCTTTTTTCTTCATGTGAAGCCAAGCCAACAAAAATACTAAGATACCCCATAATTTTCATATTATATAATTTATGGCGGCAGTATAGCATATAAATATTTTTTGTAAAGTAATTTCTTGCAATTTATAAAAATGTTAATACTTTTAATTTTAATATGATTAAAACCTAACTTATAAAAGTGAGAAAAATATGCATGGTATTCACCCTTTGATTGTTGATTTGACCTTAATTACCGTTTATGCGGCCATCACAACCCTAATTTTTAAAAAACTCAAACAACCGATGGTTTTGGGCTATTTACTTGCCGGAATTTTTGCCGGCCCGTATTTTAATTTGGTACCAACCGTAACCGATAGAGCCAATTTAAACTTATGGGCTGATATCGGAGTGATTTTCTTGCTTTTCAGTTTGGGCTTGGAATTTAGTTTCAAAAAAATGGTAAGTGTCGGAAAATCGGCTATGATAACCGCTACCTTAAACATTTTTCTTATGCTCTTTGTCGGACATTATGTCGGCTTGTTTTTAGGTTGGAGTACAATGGACAGCTTTTTCTTGGGCTCAATGATTTCAATGTCGTCAACTACCATTATTATCAAAGCTTTCGATGACTTAAATATTAAAAAACAAAAATTTACAGATTTGGTTTTTGGGGTGCTTATCATTGAAGATATAATGGGAATTTTGTTGTTGGTGTTGCTTCCGACCATTGCCATCGGCAGAGGTTTCAGCGGTGGTGAATTGGGTCTTAGCACCTTAAAGCTTTTGCTGTTTTTAATTATATGCTTTGTGGTCGGTATATATATGATTCCGACTATGTTAAAAAAAATCAGCAATTTTTTAAATGATGAAATGCTTTTGCTTGTCAGCATTGCTTTGAGTTTAAGTATGGTATATCTGGCGGTATATTCCGGATTTTCTTCGGCTTTGGGGGCATTTATTATGGGCTCAATATTATCTGAAACAGGGGTAATAAAACGCATTGAAACTGTGATAAAACCTTTAAAAGATTTTTTCGGAGCCGTATTTTTTGTAACAGTCGGAATGATGGTAAACCCTGAAATGTTTGTTGAATATGCATATCCGATTATGGTAATAACTTTGGTGGTTTTAATCGGTAAAGTTGTATTTTCGGTTTTTGGTTTTGTGGTATCGGGACAAAACTTAAAAACTTCGGTTTGCAGCGGATTTTCACTTGCACAAGTGGGCGAATTTGCTTTCATTATTGCCACCCTCGGAATGAGCTTAAAAGTAATTGACGGCTTTGTATATCCGATAATTGTGGCAGTTTCGGTAATTACAACCTTTTTGACTCCGATTATGATAAAAACATCAAATTACACCTATAAGTTTTTGAACAAAATTTTGCCGCAAAAATGGCTCAATTATATTGACCAAAGTTCAAAAAATACGGTTACTGCCATCACCGAAGAAAAATTATGGCGAGCCTTGTTTAAGAGTTATTTTGTGCGTATAATCTTGTTTTCAATTATACTCTATGCAATTATCGCATTGGTTAACCAAGGTATAAGACCATATGCTGTCAAGTGGTTACCTAATGTGCCGATGCGTATCTTTTTGACCTTTACGGCCTTGCTCTTGATGGCACCTTTTTTGAAAGCTCTTATCGGTTGGAATATGGTTTTGCCCGAGCTTGCAAATGATATTTTGATAAAGATGCACTTAAAAAAAGACAAACCGATAATTTCGAAAGAATGTGACGAATTGGAAATTAATGAAAATTGTATGCCGGCCAGTAAATCGTTGTTGGAAGATGTCTTAAATGAAAATAAAGAAATGGTGAAAGAATTTTTTGTTTCCAATACCAGAATTGCCCGAATATCGGCTGTATTGTGGTATTCAAGAAAAGCAAACCGCATTCCGTTGTTGATTTTGACATCTTTCAGACTTTTGGTAGTGGCGTTTTTTATCGTAACGGCCGTACACCAATTTTTAACCGAAAACCCAAAAGTTATTTTGGTGTTGCTCGTGGCCTCGGTATTTTTGATTATGCAATCTAAATGGCTCTTAAATCAATATTTAAAAATGGAAAACCAATTTTTGGATAACTTAAAAGGTGAAATTGAAGAAACCAATGAATAAACCAATCACCACTTTTAATAACAAAGATGACAGTTTTTAAAATTGCCGTTTTCCATCAGCACTAGTTTGTAACAAAGGAAAAAATATGACTGATATTAATAAATTTATCGCATTTCAAGAAATAATGGGAAGATTAAAACACTATTTGTTGAATATGAAGATCAAAAAACTTTAGAATCAATTATTGTCAAAAATCTGGATAAACTCGATATGCTCTTACAAGCATATGAATATTTACAAAAATATCCTCAAATTACCCAGTTAAATGAATTTATGGAATATAACGAACAGGACATTACTATTCCTATTTTTCAAAAATATTTAGAAAAAATAAAAATACGCCAAAATAACAACTTTTATAAAAAAACGGCTTCATTTTGTAACACCAAACATACTATAAACTCTGAGGATAATAAAAAAATATATTTACACAATAAACAAGCAACTTAAACGACATACAAAAGCCTAAATTAATACAAAAAAGCCTCTCTCAAGGAGAGTCTTTTTGATGGTGGTGGATTTGATGCATATATGCTATTTTCGATAACATCGTTGTATTTTTAAATTTTATTTTTTAATTAAAAATCAATACATTAACATAATTATATAAAACGCAGGTGCTTATTTTTGTATTAATATCTCGTGCATTTATTACAAAAAGAAGAACTAAAAGCCAATTATTTATTTTGAAAATGCTTAATACATAGTGATATATAGTCGTTAAAATGCATTAAAAGTTTATCATCCAGTTGTTTAATTTTTTCAAAAACTTCATATTCTGTTTTTATTCTGGTATAACTTTTATCGGTAGAAGTTGACACATTAAGCAATTCATCAACATTGGTGTTAAAGTTTTTTGCAATATTACATATCAAATCCAAGCTTGGTAAGGTTAATCCTCTTTCCATATTTGATATGGTGCGCCATGATACGTTGCATTTTTCAGCCAGTTCCTCCTGTGTCATACCGGCATTTTTTCGTAACGCTTGGATTTTGCATCCTAATTGTCTTGTCAACTCGCTTACCATATATTGCCACAAAAAAAACCACCTCAGAATTAAGGCGGCCGGAGAGTTAAGAAATCATCTCTGCAAGTTGATCCTTCTAGCCTTTAAAGTCCGAGAACTCCTGTTTTATACGCTAGAAGCTCCCCGACCAGAATTACATCTAATCGGGGATATATACATTATTCGGCTTAAAACAAGCCTCTAACGTTTACGGTGTATATCCATCACCGTGCAGAGAGAGGTTTCTTACGACCTCCGCACCCTTTTCAGATGCTAAACATAGTTAATGCTATGTCTGTTTGTTAATATAGCCGGTTATTGTTAAAAATCAACAAATAAATTTAATTATGAGACAAGATTCATGCTCATAAGATATTTGTTTGTCTTGCTTTTTTTATTGCACCAAGTAATATGTTATAAATTATACCATCCCCATAATCATCATTTATCCAAGCGATTAAGGAACTTAATCTATGAGCTCCATCAATAACAAAACAGTTTCCCGAAGGAGATCTCCAAAAAATTATAGCTGGTATCAAATCCCCTTTAATAAAACTTTCAATAAAATCAGCCACATTTTGAGCATCCCATTCATTTGTTTCTCTCTGAAAATCAGGTTTTCTAATAATTGGGTAAAAAAATGAATCTGTTGATAAGTCCGTAATACTAATAGTCGTTTTGTTAAACTGTTCTATCACAGTGTCTGAACTTACTTCAAAATCATCTCTAGGTATTAGTGCATCTAAGTAAATTTTTGCCATAGTTAATCTCCACAAAAACAAATAATATTAATACTTTATTTAGGTAATAAAATTATTTAAAGCAATAGTTCATTGAAAAATAATCAAAAAACATTATTTAAAATACTTTTACTAAAATCTTCACCAATGCTCGTTCGTAATGTCGGCAGAGATTACTTCGGTGGAGACCAAATTCGTAGCTCAACACTTTCCAAGGTATTCTAGCTCCACGTTTCCAAACAAGCTTACGTTCCCATGGTTCTAAAACTTCAAGCCAGACTAACACTTCATCCATTTGGGTTATCTGCTCGCTTGTTGGTTTAGGTTTTATTGGCTTTCTATCCATTAACATAATCTCTTGAGGTGTATAGATGATATCCGGCATTGTAGAACGATAATCTTGTGCCTTAACAGGTGGTAACAAACGCATAACATAAACAGCACTCTCTATACGACTTTTGATGTCCTCAATTGTCAATTTAGTCATTGAGCACCTCCTTGCTGAGCTAATTTGGGTAATCTCAAACAATCACCGATACTCGCAAATGAAGATATATTTTCTCCGCCATTCTCCCATTTTATAATTTTTGCTTGCCAATCTCTGATTGGAATATTGCCAACGTACCAATTTTTAGCCTTATAATAATCATAAAAAGCCTGTGGATCTACATTACTAAACCCACGAATAGCACAGTAAATTTTTATGTCCTCTAAAGTTGGAACAGCAAAACCACCAATTTCTTTTTTATTTATTTTTTCTTTTTTATCATTTTCATTTTTATTCTTTATATCATTATTATGTTCATTCTCATTATCATTAAGGTTGGTAATTGTTTGGCTTGAGTGTTTCTTTTGCTCAGCATTTGCTCGGCGTTTGCTTGCCGCTTTTGTTGCAATTGCTTTCCTTTTCTCACACACTTCATTATATTTTTTGAAGTTTTCAGAAATGCTCTC
>JAFTYO010000003.1 GCA_017464685.1 Alphaproteobacteria bacterium | reverse complement strand
GCCAAAAGAAACGATACTTCCCATGAATATAACATTGTAAAAGCACGAGAATTGTTAAATATAATGCCTGAATTTATTGCCGAGACAGAGTTTTTGGTTTTGGCATTTGAAAAAGCATTAAACGGAGCATAAAATGATTAGTGGAATGTCTTTGGCAGAAGAAAAAATTGTTAAGGATATTTTATGTCCGTTTTCCGATAAATATGATTTTTATTTTTATGGCTCAAGAGTAAAAGGCAATTTTTCCAAATTATCCGACTTGGATATTTTGATTAAAGGTAAAAACGAGATGCCTTTTAATGAATTGGAAACAATTAAACAACAGTTTGATGAAAGCTCGTTGCCTTATGTTGTAAATTTTTTCGATTATCATAAAATCAATGAGCAATTTTATAATTTAATAAAACAAGATTTGGTCTCGGTTTTTTAAAATATAAAACAACCTCAACTGAACTGTACTCCGAAAATTACTAGCGTAATCTTCGGGACTTTTTTACTGTCCAACTTTCGGGGTACAGTTCAATGTGAGGCGGTAAATTTTGATTATTCGTAAGTGGCCATAATAATAAATGAATTCACATATGTGCCGGCAGGAGATGAGTGGATGAATGGAAGTTCGATTATCGGAACCTTAACTATCCCTGCAGAGATAATAGCCGGTGAATATACAGGTTCATTTACTGTTACCACAATTTACTAAGTCTTACAAATTTACCGCCTCCTTTTACGGAGGCGGTTTTGGTTTTTAGTTGCAAAATTCTTTTAAGCGCTTAACAGCTTCTCTTATGTTTTCTTCCGAGCAAGCATAACTTAAGCGGATATATTCAGGTGCGCCAAAAGATGCACACGGAATTACGGCCAAAAGCTTGTCTTCTAGAATCTTTTTTGCAAATTCATCGCCTGAAAGCTTTGTCTTTGAAACATCGCACATCACATAAAATGCACCATCAGGCTCCACAAAAGATATATTTTTTACATCTTTTAACAATTCACAAATAAGATTTTTGCGTTTTACAAAAGCTCTAACCATATTTTCAACTTCGATATCAGCTTTTCCTTGTAAGGCAACAACACCTGCATATTGCACAAACGATGTAGCATTGCTTGTAGCATGGCTTTGAAGTGCTGAAATGCGTTTTGCAAGCCAGTTTGGAGCGGTTAAATAGCCCAAGCGCCAACCGGTCATGGCATATGCCTTTGAAAAACCGTTTACGGTGACGGTTAAATCGGCAATTTTATCATTTAAGCTTGCAATACTGATATGTTTTGCATTCGGGTTATAAATAAGCTTTTCATAAATTTCATCTGATAGAACCATAATGTTGTTTTTAACCGCAACATCGGCAATCATCTCCAGAGTTTGCCGACTGTAAACCGCACCGGTCGGATTGTTCGGCGAATTACAAACAATAAGTTTGGTATTTGGTGTTATGGCTTTTTCCAAATCTGCTCTTAAAGGCTCAAAATTGTTTTCAGCTGTCGTGTTTACCACCACAACTTTTGCTCCGCTTGCCTTAATCATCTCCGGATAAGAAAGCCAAAAAGGAGCAAACAAAACTACCTCGTCGTTTTTGCCGCATAAAGCCGTGATAGCTTGAAACAAAGCAAATTTTGCACCGGTAGAAATAACAATGTTTGAAACTGAAGTCTTAATGCCGTTTGCGGCAAATTTTTTAACTACTTCGGCTTTAAGTTCGGGTAACCCCGAAGCTGCCAAATAGCGAACTTTTCCCTCATTGATAGCCTTAATACACTCATTTTTTATGGCAATCGGTGTGTCAAAATCAGGTTCACCTGCGGTCATTGAACAAATATTGGCTCCAGTTGCTTTCAGTTCTTTGGCTTTTGCTGAAATTGCTAGTGTTGCCGACGGTTGCATATCTCCCAACGGGCTAAAGTTTTCTTGTAAATTTTGCATCTTAATGAACTCCTTTAGCATCAATCAAACGAGGTTTGCTTACTGCCGTTTCTACACTATCATCAGGTAGCGCCACACTTAAAACAATACCTTTGTTTTTTAAAATTGCTTCCGATATAACGCAAATACTGGTACCGATTCCGTAGTTGGTACGACCTTTTCCCGAAATTATGGTCATGCCGTATTTTCTAACTGTTTCGGCAATTTCTTGCTTATCGTATTGATTGAAAGGAATATTTTTCGCTTTGCAATAATCTTCAACGGATAATCCGCAAATTTTTACACTGTCCCAATCTACAATTTGACTGTCGCTATGTTCACCGATGACATAACCTTCAATGTTGTCAACCGGTTCATTAAACTTGTCGGCCAGCACACTGATAAGTCTTGAAGTATCCAAAGCACATCCGCTGCCATAAACACCTTTTACGGGAGAGGTTATCATTTTTGAAAGTTTGTATGTTAAAACATCAACCGGATTTGAAACCACCAATACAAAAGCTTTAGTGCCGGTTTTATTTATTTGTTCGGCAATGCTTTCCATAATTTTTATGTTCTTGTTTAATAAATCAAGTCTGCTTTCGCCGACTTTTCTGCCCAATCCGGCCGTGATAACAATTAAATCGCTGTCTTGACAATCGGCATAAGTACCGATTTTTATTCTGGTTTTGCTCAAACCTTTAAAGCCTTGATTGATATCAGCCACTTCTGAAACAACCAAACTTTCATTGATATCAATTAGGGCAATTTCATCGGCAACTTCTTTTAACATTAAGGCATATGTGCCGGTAGAACCGACAAATCCGGCTCCGATAACAGAAATTTTGCTCATCATATTTTCCTTTGTAACTAATCAGATGTCATAACTTTACGACGACCTTGTAAAGATTCGTCAATAAATTCAACTTGCTCCATAACCATGGCATTGTCTTTGAATTTTTCATGTGCTTGAGCAAGTCTGGTTTCAAAGTTGTCGGTTTTACCCTTAAACAAGAACATAAAAGCTCTGGTGATAGATTTTACCACACTTTCTTCGAATCCGCTTCTTTTTAAACCGATAACATTAAGGCCTCTGAGTTTGCCTCTATCGCTTGCTACAATACCAAACGGAATTACATCTCGGTCAACGGCAGTCATTCCGCCAATCATGGCTTTGCGACCAATGCGACAAAATTGGTGAACGGCACTGTTACCGCCAATGATTGCGCCATCACCGACACGAACATGACCGCCGATTACGGCATTGTTGGTCATTATGACATTGTTTCCGACAACACAATCGTGTGCAACATGAGAATTTACCATAAACATACAATCATCACCGACTACGGTTGTAAATTGTTCTTTAGGTGTTCCGGCATGCATGGTAACATTTTCTCTTATGATGTTGTTTTTGCCGATAATAAGTTTTGCTTCTTCTTTAAATTCGTTACCATGGTCTTGCGGGCCTGAACCTAAGCAAGCTCCGGGGAAAACAATTGTTCCGTCGCCGATGGTTGTATCCCCCATAACATTTACACGAGCCAAAAGTTTTACATTTTCACCGATTTTTGCTCGAGAGCTTACCCAACAAAAGGGTCCGATTTGAGCGGTTTGAGCAATTTGAGCGCCGTCTTCGACAACGGCAGATGGGTGAATATTAGCCATATTATTATCCTCTGAATAAAAAATTGTTCCAAAATTAATGAGGATATCATACTTAATGCTTTTTTTAATGTCCAAACACGATAAATTACGAATTATTACATCAATATTTAACTGAAAATAATTAAAAGATTATTTTTTTGTTTTTTACTCTGGATTTAGGCTTAAAAATGTGATATATTCTGTTTGTTAAAAAATTAAAATTGTTTTTAAGGAGATAGCATGAGTATCAAAAGAACTCCTTCTCCGGTGTTTAGTTCCGGAGATTATGTTGTGTACCCCACTCACGGAGTAGGCAAAGTTTCGGATATATCCAAGCAAAACATTGCTGGCACTGAGCTGGAATTATTGGTTGTTAATTTTGATAAGGATAAAATGACATTGCGTATACCGGTTGCAAAGGTAGAACATGTCGGACTTCGTAAAATTTCTGAAGCATCAACAATTAATGATGCTTTGACAACACTCAAAGGTAAGGCAAAAGTTAAAAAAATTATGTGGTCTCGTCGAGCACAAGAATATGAAAATAAAATTAATTCCGGAAATCCGGTTGCTATTGCTGAAGTTGTGCGTGATTTGTATCGCAATGAAAATGTTGCTGAACAATCTTATAGTGAACGTCAAATTTATGAACAGGCATTTGAAAGATTGGCTAGTGAAATAGCAGTGTTTGATAACACGAGTGTTGACCAAGCTAATAAAAAACTTTTGGATATTCTAGCTAAATAAAATAAATATAAAAAATTAAAAACCCTCGTTTTTTGCAAACGAGGGTTTTTAATAATTATATACACTTTGAGCGAGATTTTGCTCTAAAATGTAAACGTCGGCAAATATCAGCATAGTGATCATAGCTTATTTTTTTTGCCTTACATAATTCAAAAGCCATTTTTACGGCTTCTTTTCTGACTTCTCTTGGAGAGTGCTCATTTAATTCAAATGAAGAATCTCCATTAAGAAAATCAACCATTTTTTTGAGAGCTTCATCAGCCGGAGCATCCGAAAGATTAGACGTTGCGGCAACCCTGATTGTTGTTTGATTTTCTTGAGCCAAAGCAGTTAAACTGCTTGCACCAAAATAAATAACTGCACAAAGCAGTACAAATACACATTTTTTCATAATACATAAAAATTAAAATTATGCAAAATGTATACAAAATTTTTTTATTAGATTCAATAAATATTTAAACTTGGAAAGTATATATAATGAAAACAAATATCCCTCTTTAAAGCTTTTAAAGAGGGATGAAAATTTTGATAATGGGTACAGTGTTATTTTTTCATAATTACAACACCGGGGAGTTCTTTTCCTTCCATCCATTCCAAGAAAGCTCCGCCTGCGGTTGAAATGTATGTAAATTTATCAGCCACACCGGCATTTGCCAAAGCAGACACCGTATCACCACCACCGGCAACAGAGGTTAATTTTCCGGCTAAAGTGAGTTCTGCTGCCTTTTCAGCCACTTTATTGGTTGCATTATCAAACGGTTTCATTTCAAACACACCCAAAGGTCCGTTCCACACCAAAGTTTTGCATTCTTCAAGTTTTGCGCAAATCAGGTCAATGGTTTTTTGACCGACATCTAAAAGTTCCCAACTGGAGGCCGGAATGTTGTCCAAATCAACCGTTTTATGTTCTGCGTTTGGCTTAAATTCTTTAGCGGCAACCAAATCCAAAGGTAACAAAATTTCGCAGTTATTATTCAGAGCAGTTGTCATAATTTCTTTGGCTGTCTCTAACATATCCATTTGTACAAGTGAGTTTTCTTCATTAACCGATTCAAAGCCTTTGGCTCTTAAAAATGTGTGAGCCATACCACCCGAAATTACCAATTTATCAACTTTTTTAACTAAATTGTTCAACAAATCCAACTTTGTTGAAACTTTTGAGCCTCCGACAACAGCCATCAAAGGACGCTCCGGATTATTTAAGCCTTTTGATAAAGCATCAACTTCTTCGGACATCAACAAACCCATTGCAGATGGTAAATTTTGGGCAGCGGCAACCATCGAAGCATGAGCTCTGTGAGCAGTTGAAAAAGCATCTGATATATATACATCGGCAACTTTTGTTAGTTCTTTTGCCCAATCGGCATTACCTTTTTTCTCCTCATTATAAAAACGCAAGTTTTCAAGCAACAAAACTTCATCATCTTTCATATTTTTAACTGCATCTTCGACAACATGACCAACGCAATCTTCAACGAAAATAACTTTAAAGCCCAAAGCTTTTTCAAGTTCGGGAGCAACATGAGACAAGGAGTTTTTCATATCACCTTTACCCTCAGGGCGACCAAAGTGTGAAATTACAACAACTTTTGCACCTTTGTTCATCAAAAGCTTAATGGTAGGTACAGTGCGGTCAATACGAGCAGTATTAGTTACTTCAAAATTTTCATTCATCGGGACATTTAAATCGGCTCTGAGCATCGCAACTTTGCCGTTCAAATCGCCTAAATCTTCAATGGTTTTATATTCTGTCATTTAATTTTCCTTATAAATAAAAAGTATCCCCGTCATAAAAAAGTTGTGAAATCAACTTTTTATACGGCGGGGAATAAAGCTTAAAATTAGCCGTTTACTTTTGCCATATGAGCTACCAAATCAAGAACTTTGTTTGAGTAACCCCATTCGTTGTCATACCAACTTACAACTTTAACAAATGTATCTGTTAATTGGATACCTGCTTTTGCATCAAAAATAGATGTGCGAGAATCTGTTAAGAAATCTGATGAAACAACTGCATCTTCAGTGTAACCCAAAATACCTTTTAATTCACCTTCAGAAGCTTTTTTCATAGCTTGGCAAATTTGTTCATAGGTAGCCGGCTTTGCCAAGTTTACAGTTAAGTCAACAACTGAGACATCTAATGTGGTAACACGGAATGCCATACCGGTTAATTTTCCGTTCAATTCAGGAATAACTTTACCGACTGCTTTAGCGGCACCTGTTGATGAAGGAATAATGTTGCCGGCAGCAGCACGACCTCCTCTCCAGTCTTTAACAGACGGACCATCAACGGTTTTTTGTGTAGCGGTTGTTGCGTGAACAGTTGTCATTAAACCATCTTTAATACCGAATGTATCATTTAAAACTTTTGCAATCGGAGCCAAGCAGTTTGTTGTGCATGATGCGTTAGAAACAAACTGTGTACCTTTTTGATAAGTCTCGGTATTAACACCGCATACAAACATTGGAGTATCATCTTTTGAAGGAGCAGACATAACAACATATTTTGCACCGGCATCAATGTGAGCTTGAGCTTTTTCTTTTGTTAAAAACAAACCTGTTGATTCTACAACATATTCAGCTCCAACTTCATTCCATTTCAAATCAGCCGGATTTTTTTCGGCAGTAACTCTAATTGCTTTACCATTTACAACGAGTTTTCCGTCTTTAACTTCAACAGTGCCGTCAAAACGACCGTGCATTATGTCGTATTTGAGCATATAAGCCATATATTCTACATCAATTAAGTCATTAATTCCGACAATTTCGATATCATTTCTTGTTTGAGCTGCACGGAACACCAAACGACCGATACGACCAAAACCGTTAATACCTACGCGAATCATATTATTCTCCTAAAAAATTTTATGCGGACCGCCCCGCACGGCATAGATTATTTTCGTCTGCTAATTTAACATTAAAGATATTTTTTTCAAGCAAAAAATCAACAAATCAACCAAGTGTTTAAAATTAAAAGACCTACGATAATACTATGTAGATCTTTTAATAAAATTTGATGTTAATATGTTTTAATCTCTTGCTGCTTTTTTCAACCACCGTTTTTGTCGGGCTCCTTCAAGGACTTTGCTTTTATCGGCATATTCAGGATCAGTAATACCATGAACATTTCTTGATACCGATTTAACAACAACAACTTCTTCTGCAGGTGGTTCAGCTTGACGCAAGGGCATTTTTGCAATCATAATCGGTTTATCATCAAGTTTTGTCGGTATATCATCAAATACAATATCATCTTCAGGGATTTCAACATCATCAAGAACAGGCATTTCAGGTGGTAAAACCATCTTTTGCCATTGTCCGTCATCATCACTACATTCTTTGCTTAAATTTAATCCTGTCAAGACGGTGTTCTCTTTACCAGTTTTAAGAATTTCATCTGCTTGTTCCAGTAAAGTATTTACTTTTTGTGCTTGTTCTGCACTTAATTCTTCACCGCAACCTAAAAGATTTATCAGAGCTTCCATCTCTTCGGCATTGTTATAAAATCTTTGATTGCTGTGAATGGTAGTGACTATGGAAGATAATGTCTTGTCATTAAAATTTTTATCGGCAAACATTTCTTGTAAACCGGTTTTAATGTCAGCAGATGAAGAATATGTATTATCTTGTGCAAAAGTAACTAACGAATCCATCCGGTTTTCATCTAAATTTAAATTCATAGTCTCAAAACGATTTTCTAAATAAGATGTTCCTGATGGTGTTTCTCTTAATGTCCCGTCACCAACTTCGTAAGCTTTGCGCATAAAAGCATATAATCTGTTGAATTTGTACAAGACCTCTTCTCTGGTTTGATTAGGGAAGTTTGCCATTGTCTCATCAGTCAGATTAGAATAGGCTTTATCAAGCGTTATTTCTTCTCCCGTTGCGGATTTTAAGGTTCCTTCAGTAGTTCTGACTAATACATCATATTGTTTTTGAGATATAGACATATCCTCATTGTATGTTGTAGGGAAACTACCAAAATTTTCATCAGATGTTTCAATTTTTAATTCTTCTGATAAAGTTTGGTTTTCAAGTTCATCAGGCATTAATTGTTGGTCAGAGGATACCGAATCGGCAACAGATAATGTGTCGGAAATTGTAGGAGCCTCGTTATATGTGTAGTGACTTGAAAGATCAGACATATCAGTTTTCGGATTTTGATATACCACATCTTGCATATTTTCTTCGTTTTTAAGTTTGAAGAAACTGAAAAGTTTTTTGGCATTACTTAATAAACCACCAGATTTTTCAGTTGCGGCATTAGAGGAAATATCACTTGAAATTTCAGGAACTTCAACCATACCGGAAGAATTTTGTGTAATATCGTTGGTGACATCAACAGCATTTGATCCGGCGGCAAAAGTTAAACCTTGTGCTAAAGCACTAAATCCGGCGCCGACAAGAGCGGCAACAGCAGTTTGTTTTGCTTCTTCGGCTTTTGTTTTGTCATCAGGATCGGCCAGCGATATGCCATATGTCAAGGCCGCATCGGTAAATTGTCCGGCAAGCGGTATGGCAATACGTCCCATGCTGACTGCATGCTTAGTTTGAGCAATGGAGTTTGCTATGTCCATATTTATGGCTGCAGTGTTTTGAACGGCATCAACGCCTTCTTTAACACCTTCGCCCAAAGTTCTCAAATCATCAATAGCTTCTAATCCGTTTTTCAAACAACCAAAACCGATGGCAGCCAAACCTGTGTTTATCACACCATGGATAATATATGTATTGCGAGCTTTGTAAGAATTTTTCTTTTTATCTTTTGAGGTTTTATTTTTCCAAGCTTGAACAAGCTGAGCCTTAAAACCTAAAACAGGTTGCCCTTTTTCTCGTCTTTGACGATTTATTTTTCTCATCTCGGCAACAATGGGATATACCCAAGAACCGGCTGCATGATATGCGGCATATGCACCCACGGCGGCTGTCAGCGGAGCTCCGATTGTTCCTGCAGCAATACCGGCAGTAACAATACCAAATGCCGTACTGGCGCTGATATTACCGATAAGTTTGATTTTGTTATCACTAAAACTTCCCTTAATAGCCTTAAAAATTTCATAACGATTTTCAGAAATTTGGTTGGCTTTCTTTTCTAGTTGATTTTTCTTTTTTTGAAATGCATTAGCAATGCTTGTAAATGCGTCTTTAACTTCTTTTCCGGCATTTTTGGTTTTTTGTTTTAAGCCTTTGATATAGTTTTCAACCCGCACTGCCGAATCGGCAACCGAAGCCAATACACTGTCGGTTTTAACCGATATGCTCTTGTCGCCTTCAATAATCTTTTTGAATACACTGGCAGCTGTTTTTACCTGATTTAAGATGTATTGCTTATAATCTCTTGAACCTATTTTTTCTTCTTTTTTGGTCGGAGCTTTCATATGCGAAGCAATTGCGGCACGAGCAAAATCAGTAAAAAATGTATTTCTTATTTCTTCCGTTATCATACGATATTTTTCATCGGGAGACTTATCAAGATAATTTCTGCTTCCGGCCAAGGCGGTTTGGGCCTTTAATTTTGCGGTTTCAAACAACAGCTCAACATATTTTTTTTTCTCTTCTGCACTGACCGTTTTTAATTTGTTACCGTCATTCTCCTTGATAATAACAACGTCAACATAACTTTTGATATCGGCATTGTCGTCAAGATTTATGAACGCATTATAATCAAAACTTTCAAGTTTAACAGTCATATCGTTCATATTGGCCGAATAGGTCAAAACATCTTCCATATCAAATATTTTTTTATTCGAATTTAGAATTTCCTGAGCTGTTATAATAGCCGGATGAGTAGGTTCTTTGTCTTTGACGATATTTATTGCATTTTCCAACACATCAGGTGAGCATTTTGTAACATTACCTTGAAGTATTTCTAAAGCTTCGTCAAAAGTCAGTGTTTTGCTTACCATTTATAAAATCTCCCGTATATAAAATTATCTCATTATTGTCGGCAGTATATACCAAAAAAGCTTTCATTTCAATATCTTTTTTGTCAAATGACAAATTTTTTAATAAAACGTTAAAAAATGAAGTTTTATGCGTGTTTTAACCGAACAATAAAAAGAAATTTCTTAAAAATTTGCTTGCTTTGTGGTATATCATATAATATAACCGCTTAAAAGTAAAGCATTTTGTAGGGTATAAAATGAGAGTAGATATTTTTGATTTTGAACTTGATAAAGATTTAATCGCTAAAGAGCCGGTTTCTCCCAGAGATGCTTCCAAGTTGTTGGATTTATCCGAAGAAGACCGAATTTCGGACAGACATTTTTATGATTTGCCTGATTTATTGCAACAAGGTGATGTTTTAGTATTTAACGACACAAAAGTTATTCCTGCCAGATTATATGCTAAAAGAGGCAATGCTTTGGTTGAAGTTACATTGTATCACCCTAAAGATGGTCTAACTTGGTGGGCTTTTATCAAAAATGCAAAGCGCTTAAAACAAGACGATATCATTTCATTTTATACAGATGAAATTGAGCCTGAAGATTCTGATTTTAAGGCTCAAATTGTTACAAAAGATGACACTGACGGAGTTTTGATTAAGTTTTTATGTTCGGCAGATATTTTGAGCAACATGTTAAAAAAATATGGTTCTATGCCACTTCCTCCTTATATTAAGCGAGACAAACCGGGGCAAGGTTTGTGGAATAAATATAATGATAAAGAAAATTATCAGACCGTATATGCAAAATATGAAGGTGCGGTTGCTGCTCCGACAGCCGGTTTACACTTTACACAAGATGTATTAAACAAGCTTGATGAAAAAGGTATCAAAAGAGTTTTTGTAACACTTCATGTCGGTGCCGGAACGTTTTTACCGGTTAAGGTTGACGATACAAAAAATCATAAAATGCATGCCGAATATGGCATTATAAGTGCTGAAACGGCCGATATAATCAATCAGGCAAAACAGCAGGGGCACCGTATCATTGCTGTTGGCACAACATCGGTCAGGTTACTTGAAAGTTCGGCTGATGAAAACGGAGTGTTAAAACCTTTTATTGGTGAAACAAACATATTTTTAACTCCCGGATACAAATTTAAGATAATTGATATGATTATCACTAATTTTCATCTTCCGAAATCGACACTGTTTATGCTTATTTGCGCCATTGCCGGAACAGAGCGTATGAAAGAAGCTTATCAGCATGCTATTGATAATAAGTATCGTTTTTATTCGTATGGTGATAGTTCAATTTTAAAATGTGTAAATAAAATTTAAACTATCATACTTTAATATTATGTTTGATAAAAAATTGAACGGAGAATAAAATTGATTTTAAAGTTGGCAAAAAAAGTGTTTTCTACAACGGTTGATATTTTTTTGCCGGCATGTTTATTTGCATTTTGCACATTTTTTTATTGTGATAAGGCAATTTCTGCTGATATGCAATCGGCTTTTTTTCATACACTGTTTTATATTTTGTTTGTTATTTGGATGTTTTATATATTTTTTTGTAAAAGAAGCAGAGATGGAATTTTATCATTGTTTTTAGTTTTTTGTTATATCGGACTTAATGTTTTAAAGCAAAAATATGCAATAGCTTTTGATAAAACCGTTCAATATCAACTTATAGGTGTTACAATATTGTGTAACTGGTTAGTCTATGTTGTTATGGACTTTTTTAAAGTATCAAAACAATATGATTTTTATTTTTTATGTTTTTTGTTGTTTCAAGCTTGTTTAGTAGAAAATGCAAATGTATTTTTTGTTGAAAATTTTGGAACAGGTTTTGATATCGGAGTTATATTGTGTTGGATGGTTAGTATTTTGGTATATATTGTTTATGTCAGTATATATCCGAATATAAAAAATTATGGTACGTTTTTTTCTTTTTTATGCGCAGGATTGGGCTTTTTTAATAGCGAATCGGCATTTGGCTTGAGCTTATATTTTTCGTTTGCTGTTTTAATTTTATTTGTGTCGATGGTTTATCTTGATATTTATCGGTATTTTAGAGATTTATTGACAGGGGTATATAGTTCAAAATCGTATTTGAGACACTCAAAAAATTTTCCGCTAAAATATAGTTTAGGGATTATATGCATTGATGATTATGAAAAGTTATTGAAAATTTTTGGTGAGAATCAAGTAAATATATTAGTGAAATTGATAATGAAGATAATTTTAAGCACATCGTACGGAGCCGAAATTTATAGATATAGTGAAGATGAATTTATTTTAATTTTTAAAAATGAAGACAAGAAACAATGTTTTGAATATTTAGAAGAAATCAGGCGCTCAATTGCCGGATCAGAATTTGTACTCAATTCAAAAAGGATAGTAAAAATTACGGTTTCTGCAGGTGTGTCAGAAAAAAAACGTAGTGATGCCGATGCAGATACGGTTTTGATGCGTACACGTGAGGCGGTTCAACGAACTTATAAATTTACACAGAATATGACTTCTAAGGCTTAAATTTTTTTAGCGAGACACAGATAACCAAAATTCCGATAACTATAAACGGAACAGAAAGCATTTGTCCCATAGTGAAATTTAAAAACACAAAGCCCAAATGATTGTCCGGTTGTCTGAATTGTTCTATAAACATTCTGAATATGCCGTATAAAATTAAGAACATTCCCGAAACAAATCCGGTATGTTTGCGAATCCATAAATTTTGCCATAGAAGGTTTAAAATTATTAACAACAATAAACCTTCGGTCAAAGCCTCATAAATTTGTGATGGATGTCTCGGTAAGTATCCGCCTGAGGGAAATTTTACAGCCCAAGGAACATCGGTTATACGTCCCCATAATTCATCATTGGCAAAATTGGCTAACCGGCCGCAAAAAATGCCGATAGGAGTATAAAGTGCAGCCAAATCTGTTATACCCAAAAAAGGATATTTAATTTTTTTTGAAACCAAATAAATGGCGATTATAACCCCGATTATGCCCCCATGAAACGACATACCACCATGCCAAATAGCAAAAATTTCGAGAGGATTGTTATAAAAAGTGTCAAAACCGTAAAACAACACATATCCGATACGTCCACCCAACACAATGCCTAAAGTTACATAAAAAACAATGTCTTCTAAATTTGCTTTGCTTAGACAGATATCATATTTTTTTATATCTTTTGATATTAAAAACCAAGCAGCGATAATACCCAATAAGTAGGCCATGGAATACCATCTGATGGCAAGAGGACCAATAGAAAATATAATCGGTGAAATATCCGGATATGATAATCCTGTCATTTTCTTTACCTTTTTAAGATTGAACAATTACTTAAAACTATATTAAAAAAATCAGATAATCCACACATAAAATTAAAACTTTTTTTTGTTGTTTACTAGTGTGTTGATTTTGTTTATTTTTTTAAATATATTTTTGTGAAAAAATATATTTAGTGGAAAACTTTTTAAACTTTGTTGTTAAAAATGACTCGACAAGGCTATTGTAACAACAGTTGTTTTTTATTTAAGGTGCTAAAAAAATGTTACCGGCCTCAAATTTTGAGACATATTATAATCCGATAGATTCGCTTGAGTTGATTTTTGCCAAAAAATCGGCCGAATTTGAACGCAGAAACATCAATGAAGTTGTAGTTGAAATTGAAGGCAAATGGAATAATATGTTGTTGTTTTTTGCTTGGGAAGAACACCTTAAATGTTTGCATTTTTCCTGTTTGATGAATATTAATGTTGACATTTCGGATTTAAGTAAAGTGTTTGAGTTGTTGGCAATGGTGAATGAAAATTTGTGGCTCGGACATTTTTCATATTGGAGCGAACACAAAATGCCGATTTTCAAACACTCAATCATCTTGCAAGCACAAGAAGAAAGCTTTGAAGAAAAGCTCAATCAGATAATTGAAATTGCCGTCAATGAATGTGAGCATATGTATCCGGTGTTTAATGCGGTGATAACACAACATATTACACCTCAACAAGCTCTGTTTCCGATAAGCGGGATATTGCAGTAAGTCAATTTTACAAAAAAATAATATTTGTCCTTAGTCGTTTAGATTAAATAGGAAATAGTAGCTTCCTGAGACTCTATCTGCCAAGTATTGACATTTATTGTATATATCGTCCAGAGTTAGATTTCTAAGACAATTTTTTCCATCACAATATTTATCACCATAAAATCTGTCATTATCATATTGTTCTATTGAATTATCTTGTGTTGTTTTATAAGCTCCGGCAACATACAAATTTTGATGAAAACTTTTTGCTACTGTAAATATGTTTTGGCAGAGTTCTATATCATTATTTTCACCAACAGTATATCTTAAGATTACATCAGTACATCCATTATTGGAACATCCATTTGTTTGCATATGTATTCGGTTATCAAATGAATCTTGAAGAACGTTTGAGCCATCTATAATCATTTCTTCAGGAATTTCTCCCATTGTAATAAAATATCCCCCAAGTTCCATTGGGGGAGGATTTTCACCCCAACTGTTTTTATATCTGTATAAAGTGTTTAATAATTGACTTAATTGCTGAGCATGCTTGTTGAGTTTATATTTCATCATCGCTTTTGAGTAACCTGTGATACCACCGACGGAAAGAACACCAATAATTGCAAGAACACCTAACATCTCCACCATACTTCTGCCAAGTTCACAAATTTTTCTCATCAAACTAACTCCTATAATATATTTTGAGCTCATCATAAACCGTTTTTTTTTTTGCAATTTATGCGAGTCTTCTTTGTGGATATTTAGTCATCTTTGAGGTGTTTCTCTCAATATCGTCATTTCTGCGCCTGAGCGCTAGCGAAGATTAGACGCCGGTATCTATTCCGAACTAAAGTTCGGGCACCGGTATGATGGTGTTGGAGGCCACACCGCCACATCATTTTTGATTTAAATCTACAAACAGACTCTTTTTACTTGCAAAAAAAAAAAACGGTTTATGATGCGTCTTGAAAGGTGGATTTTTGCACCTTTCAAAGGTACTTAAACTTAATTTTTATATAAAGGATAAAATTATGAGAAAATATTTTCTTCTTACTGTTGAACTTCATATTAACAATTTAAAAACATATAGTGAAGAAAATAAAATTAATATTGGTGGCGATTTAGTTATTCCTGCAACATACCAAAATATACCTACAGGCAGTTATACCGGTAGCGTATATACAACTTATTAAATAATTACCCAATAAGGCGGCTAAAGGCCGCCTTATTTGAACACATATTTTCTGATATGCGATTTATAAGGGAATATGAATGAGTACCCTCAAGCCTCCCATATCGCTGATGCCAAGCTCAATTGTTCCGCCGTGTGAAACAATGATATCTCTGGCAATTGACAACCCCAAACCGACACCGCCGGTTTCTTTGTTACGAGAGCCTTCAATGCGGTAAAAAGCCTTAAACACTTCTTCTCTTTTATCTTCAGGAATTCCCGGCCCATCATCATCAACCCTGATTTCCATTTTGCTGTTATTACTTTCCAAACCCACTGCAACGGTTTTCCCGTAATAAAATGCATTGGATATAATATTGGTAACCGCCCTTTTTAAGGCCTGTTCACGACCCTGAATTGCACTTACTTGGTCATTGGTGGTGTATCTTATCATGGTTTTGGAATTGCGGAATTTGTTTAATATGCTGAGTATCATTTCGTTCATATCAACAAAAGTGTTAGTTTCACCACCCTCACCGCTGACAAATGCCAGATAGCCGTCAAGCATTTTTTCCATTTCGGTAATATCTTCAACAAACTCCTGATTATCTTCATTTTTAGGCAACATTGCCAACTGTAACTTCATACGAGTTAAAGGTGTTCTCAAATCGTGCGAAACACCGGCAAGCATTTGTGTGCGTTCCGAAATTTGACGATTAATTCTTTCTTTCATCTTTGTAAAAGCAATTCCGGCTTTTCTGACTTCCGATGAGCCGTACGGCTTAAACGGAGTGTCGATTCCCTTACCGAAATCTTCCGCAGCTTCTGCCAATTCTTTAATTGAGCGAGCTTGAGTTCTTAAAAACAGTGATGAAACAATAAACAACAACAAAGAAGTTCCGACCATCCACGCAATAAAACCGAACAATGATGATGAGAAAATGTTTTTAGTCGATGTTGTAAACTTAAACAACCCGTCTTTTGTATCAATAAGTGCTATCAAAGTTGACGATTTTTCGGTTAAATAAAGGTTTGTTTTTGCATTCGGAAAATCACTTTTCAATGCTTCTTCAAAAAATCCGGTAACCATATCATTATTCTGTGATGTTTTATACATCTCCGAATATTTAATATCGTTATCATAAAACTCAACATCTAAATTATAAAGTTTTTTGGTTAAGGCCTTAATGTTTTCAAACTCATCAAAATTTTGTTCTGATAGATTAACCACAAAAGCCATATTTGCACTCAAGTTATCAGACAATCTTTTACCGACTTTACCCCAACTGCCGCTAAAATATGCCACTACAGAAACAATTTGTACCACAATTAAGGGAATGATAATCAAGAGCATTGTTCTGAAAAAAAGTGTTTTCGGAAGAAGTTTGAGCTTCAAATAGCGCATTGTTCCTTCCATTTTTTTGGGAAATTTAATATGCATATTTTTCTCCTAAGTTTTTATTCGGGCAAAAGCATATAGCCTTTGCCTCGAATTGTTTGTAAATATCTCGGATTTTTTGAATCTTTCTCAATTTTTTTTCTAAGTCGTGTAATTTGCACATCTATCGAACGAGGACTTTGTCCCGAGCCTAAAATATCGGCTAATTTTTCACGAGTAAAAATCTGCCCCACTTTCTGACTTAAAATATTTAAGAGCATTTGCTCAACCGGTGTAATGTGTATAATCACCCCTTGCTTGGTGGTAAGCTCTTTTTTTATGACATCATAAAGACACAAACCCAAATTAAGCGGTGCCTGATTGTCATTTTTTTCTATTGGTGCTCGCTTTAGAATGTTTTTTATTCTTAAAACCAGTTCCAAAGGCTCAAACGGCTTGGCAATATAATCATCAGCCCCCGATTCTAAACCCACGATTCGGTCAGCTGTTTCACCCATGGCAGTTAGCATAATTACCGGCACATTATTTTCTAAACGCAATTCTTTCAAAAACTCAATTCCGCTGATTTTGGGCATCATAACATCAACAATCAACAAATCAAACTTATACTGATTTAAAAACTCCAAAGCCTGATTAGCATCTTGAGCATCAGAAACCGCAAATCCCTGTTCTCGCAAAAAGCGTTTCAACAGGCTTCGCAGTCTGGTATCATCATCAACGACCAAAATATGTTGAGTTTCTTTTTCCATTATTGCTTTTTAGCCGATTTTTTGGTTGCTTTTTTTGTTGTTGTCGTAGTTTTTTTTGCAACGGTTTTTTTAGCGGTTGTTTTCTTTTGAGCAACTTTTTTGGTCGCAGTTTTTTTTACAACAATTTTTGCCTCAACCGTTTTGGCTTTTTCCAAAGATTTTACATAATCAACACTCTTTTGAAAATATTGATATCCGGTAATAAAGGTTAAAACACCGGCAACCCACAACAACAATTCACCGATATAATGCCATATCCACAAACCGTGAAAAAGCATCATGGCAAGCGCTGTCATCTGAAAACCTGTTTTCCATTTTGCCAAACGAGTAACCGGCAAACCGACATTAACTTCACGCAAAAATTCTCTCAAGCCTGAAACCAAAATTTCACGACACAAAATTACAAACACCGGAATATAGCTGAGTTTTGAAAAAACCATATCGGGTTTTACCAAAATCACCACCAAAGCCGAAGCAACCAAAAGCTTGTCGGCAATAGGGTCTAACAAACGACCGAAAGCAGACGTCTGGTTGCGACATCTTGCCAAGTAGCCGTCAAAATAGTCGGTAATTGAAGCCGTTACGAACAGCACACCGATAAACATTGTCCACGCAAAAGAATTTATATACAAAGACAGAAAAATAACCGGAATTACTAAAATTCTGGAAATTGTTAATATATTAGGCAAATTATACACTGATTATCCCCTTAAAACTAATTATTTTTTACAACTGGTCTTATCTTAAAACAAAAATTTTATTTATGGAAGTAATTATAAATTTTTTCAGCCGTTTTTTTGCTTATTCCCTTCACTTTTTGCAAATCTTCCACTCCGGCACCGGCAACATCATCGGCAGAACCGAAATAAGTGAGCAAATCTCGTTTTCTTTTTGCGCCAATTCCATCAATTTCATCAAGTCTTGATTTGAAAACCGATTTTGCCCGTTTTTTCCTATGCGTGCCAATGGCAAAACGATGTGCCTCATCTCTTAAAGTTTGCATATAAAAGGCAAGTCCCGAACGATATTCAAGAGAAAAACTTTCTTTTGATTTCATATGATAAAATTCTCTTCCGGCATTTCTATCAACACCTTTTGAAATGGCAATGATATTAATGCCTTCCAAATCATAATCTTTTAAGCTCTCATACACGGCATTAAGTTGCCCCAACCCGCCGTCAAGCAAAATTACATCAGGTTTATTTTGTTCATTAAGCTTATCGAAACGACGCTTTAGAACTTCTTTCATCATGGCAAAATCATCACCTGTAATTTCAGTGTTTTTAATATTAAAAGTTCTATACGATTTTTTATCAAATCCTTCCTGATTTGCCACCACCATTGCCCCAATTGCATAAGCGCCCTGAATGTGAGAATTATCATAAATTTCGATTCGTTTGGGTATGTCAGGCAGCCCGAAAACCTGTTGTAATTCTATAAGATTGCTCTTAATTGAGGAATTTAGAGCAATTTTTCTTTCCAATGCCGCCAACGCATTATCTTGAGCTCTTTTAATCAGTTTTGCCTTATTGCCTCTTGAAAATGTCAAAATTTTGGTATTAAGAGCTATTTCCAAAAAACTCATATCATCTGTTATAAACGGCACATAAATTTCTTTAGGCACAATATTATCGGCATAAAACTCACTGATAAATGCTTCCAAAATTTCTTCTTTTAATGCATCTTGAGTATGTTTGGGAAAATATGTCGTATTTCCGCAATTTTGCCCGTTTCGAACAATGAACAGCTCAATACAAAACATATCATTTTTTTCCGCCACCCCTAAAATATCGGCTGATTTTATATCAGCATATTCAACATTTAAACCACCTAAAACCGAACTGATTGCTTTTATTCTATCCCGCAAAATTATGGCTTGTTCATAATCGGTATTTTCGCTTGCCTGTTGCATTTTTTGAGTTAGTTCTTCAATAATACCGGTACTTTTTCCTTCCAAAAAACAGATTGTATCCTCAACTGCTTTTTGATAATCCTCTCTGGATACTTTTCCCACACAAGGAGCAGAACATCTTTTTATCTGATACAATAAACAAGGTCGTTGCCGATTATAAAACACACTGTTTCGACAAGTTCGAAGCATAAAAGCTTTTTGCACAAAATCTAAGGTTTGGTTGACGTCAGTTACATTTGCAAACGGCCCGAAATATTTGCACTTATCGTTTTTTTTGCCTCGAAATTTTCTTAAAGCCGGATAATCTTCATTAAAATCTATCATTAATAGTGGAAACGACTTATCATCTTTCAGCAATATATTAAATCGAGGCGAAAATTGTTTTATCAGCTCATTTTCCATCAAAAGCGCCTTAGCCTCATTTTCAACAATGATAAACTCCATTGTATCAACTTGAGCGACCATTCTTTTGAGCCTTGTCGGAAGTTTATCAAAATGCGTATAGGCAACAATTCTGTTTTTGATGTTCTTGGCTTTTCCGACATACAACACTTCACCTGATTTGCTTATCATTCGATAAACACCTGCTTTTGAAGGTGCAATTTTTACATTATTTTGCAAAACTTCAAGTCCGTGTTTAATGTCAGCCATTTTTACCTCTTAATGCAAAACCATAAAGATAAAAGTCATCAATATAAAACCGCCAAACACGGCTGCAGCCGACTTGTCGGTTTTTTTAGTTCCGTATGTTTCGGGCAAAATTTCGTTTATCACCACAAACATCAAAGTACCGCCGGCAAGTGCCATTGCCACAGGAATAATATATGTGTCGATACCGGTTATTAAAAGCCCCAACAATGCGCCAATCGGCTGTAACATTCCCATCATTAATGCAATAAAAACAGCCCTTGCTTTAGATTTTCCGGCACCATACAGCGCTATTGCCATAATTAAGCCTTCCGGTATATTATGAATGGCAATTCCTAACACCAAGCTTAAGGGATTTAACATATCATGCGCTCCATATGCTACTCCCACAGCCAAACCTTCAGGCAATTTATGAAGCGAAATGGCAATAATAAACAACCAAGCTTTTTTTATATCAAATACCGGCCCGTGATGTCCCATATGATTATGTTCATGTGGCAATAAATCATTTAACAGCCAAACCAAAGCAACTCCCAAAAAAACCGCTCCGCAATAATGAATCGCTCCTATATATTGATTGGTGTTTACCGATATAATTTTTTCCATCGCCGGCACCAAAAGCGAAAATATTGCCGCCGCCAACATCACACCGGCAGCAATATTTAACATCATATTGATATCATTTTTTGAATATTTCTTTTTTAAAAAAATTGCCAGCCCGCCAAACCCCGTAAAAATTCCGGCAATACACGAAGCAACAAGTGTATTAATAAAAATACTATCACTTAAGTACCACATTTTCTTCTTCCGGTTTTGTACGAGTTAATTGTGCAAGTGTGATTTTTTTCGGTGTGAACTTTTCGGCAAAAATTTCTTCAATTTTTTCTTTCATAAGCACCGGCTCAATAACATCAGCAAAGAAAAACTGATTTTGACAACCCTCCTCTTTTTCAATGCTTCCACCTGATTTTTTGAACATTCCTTCTGCCAATGTTAAAGCCGAAATCATATCATATATCATTGATAATGCATCACATTCTTTTGAGGCCTCAATCAAAGCCCGAACTACCGGATTTTTAGAAGTTTTAAACTGCTCCAAAAACTTAAAATCCATATCAAGTTTTTTAATATTTTTTGAGGGAACCAAAACGGTTTTTACATCTTTTTCCTGCACGTAGTCAAACAAAATTTCGGCAGCAGGATAACCTGTTTGAAAATTAAAACATTCCGGATTAGGTAAATATTTTCCGCTTTCGGTTTTATTTTCCAAAACATCACCCATCACCACAATTTTTTTAACTTTTTTCTTTAAGGTATCTTGCGTACCTTTTATATATTTTGCAAAATCGGCAAACGGAGCATTGAGCAATATAAATATATTTTTATCTTTAACCGATTTAATATATTCTTGCAAAAACACTATACCGCTTCTTAAAATGGTCATACCGGCATCTTCAAATATTTTTGAAAACTCATTTTCGGGATAATTATTCTCAAAAATTTCATCTTTAACCTCATAATCACCACCGGGGACTACTCTGACAAAAGATTGTCCCAAATATTGCATTGCGCCTTTTGCATACATTGCCCTTCTTCGTCTGACCTCATAAACACCAAGCTCGGTGATAATACCTTTAATGTTAATATAACCATGCTCTGCCAAATAGGCAAGTATTACAAACGATGCCAAATCATCATAATAGTTGTTGATGTCCGTAAACACCAACACTTCGGGGATTTTTCGTTCTTTTTTCTTTGCCATATTAACCCAACTTTTCTTTTAATATCTGATTTACAAGTGCCGGATTCGCCGTTCCTTTAGATTGTTTCATTACTTGTCCGACAAACCATCCCATCAAGTTTTGCTTTCCGCCTTTGTAAGCCGCAACATTATCCGGATTTTCCTTTATAACCGCATCAACAATACTTTCAATAGCCTTGGTATCGGTAACCTGCCTTAAGCCGTTTTCTTCCACAATGACATCAGGGGCTTTACCGGTCTCTACCATAATTGCAAAAACATCTTTTGCGGTTTTACCGTTGATTATATTATTGGAAATTAAATCAACCAAAGCACCCAAGTTTTCAGCCGATACCGGAGAATTTTCCAAACTTAAATGCTTGGCATTAAGCATGGCAAAAAAGTCACCCATAACCCAGTTTGCAACTTTTTTTGCATCTCTGCCTGTGGCAGCTTTTTCAAAAAACTCTGCCGTTTCTTTGTTTTCACACAAAACCGATGCATCATAATGGGGCAATTTTAACTCATGGACAAAGCGTTCTTTTTTTGTATCGGGCAATTCGCACATTTCGTTTCTGACACTTTCGATAAACTCATCTGATAAAACCAAAGGCGGTAAATCGGGCTCCGGAAAATAGCGATATTCATTGGCATTTTCTTTTACACGCAAAAATTTTGTTTCACCGGTGTTTTGGTCAAAGTTTCTGGTTTGTTGTTCGATACTTCCGCCGTTTTCATAAACTTCGACCTGCCTTTTTGCCTCATAGTCTATTGCCTGCATAACAAACTTAACCGAGTTCACATTTTTAATTTCGGCTCTCGGTCTTAAATCCAAACTTCCCAAAGGTCTAACCGAAACACTGGCATCACAACGCATTGAGCCCTCGTCCATATTGCCGTCACAAGTCCCCAAATAACGCACAATTGAACGCAACTTTTTCAAAAACGCACCAACCTCCTCTGCAGACCTGAAATCAGGTTTTGTAACGAGCTCCATCAAGCCCACACCGGCACGATTATAATCTATGTAACTTTTTTTGGGGTTAATATCATGAATGGATTTTCCGGTATCTTGCTCAATATGGATTCGTTCAATACCGATTTTTCTTGTTTCACCATTTGGCAAATCAATTACAACTTCACCCTCACCCACAAGCGGATACTCATATTGCGTAATTTGATATCCCTGAGGCAAATCGGCATAAAAATAGTTTTTACGAGAAAAAACCGAACGATTATTGATTTTTGCATTTAAGCCCAAACCAGTTTTAACCGCCTGACGCACACACTCTTCATTTAACACCGGCAACATTCCGGGCATGGCAACATCAACAAAAGACACATTTTCATTTGCATCGGCGCCATATTCGGTTGATGCCGAACTGAAAATTTTAGACTTGGAAATAATCTGGCAATGAATTTCTAAACCGCATACCATTTCCCATTCGCCGTTTTGTGTTTTTATAATATTTTCCGCCATTGTTATTTCCTCTTAAAATTTGCATCTTGTTCCAACGCAAGACCTGTTTTAAAAATTGTTTCTTCATCAAAAGGTTTTCCTATCAATTGCATACCTATGGGCAATCCTTGTTCACAAAGTCCGGTCGGCAGGCTCATTGCCGGAAGTCCGGCCAAGTTTACCGACACCGTAAACACATCGTTTAAATACATATTTATCGGATTTGACTGCATTGATTTATCACCGATTGCAAATGCCGTTGTCGGCGATGTAGGCGCCAATATAATATCACATTTTTCAAATGCACTGATAAAATCTTGTCTGATTAAACGGCGAACTTTTTGCGCCTTAACATAATATGCATCATAATATCCTGCCGATAACACATATGTTCCGACCATAATACGGCGCTTAACCTCTTTACCGAATCCGGCCGTTCTGCTGTTGATATACATTTCATCTAAGCTGTTACCGTCAATGCGTTTTCCGTATCTTAACCCGTCATAACGAGCTAAATTTGAAGATGCTTCGGCCGGTGCAATGATATAGTATACCGGCAAAGCATATTTTGTATGCGGCAAACTTATATCTACAATTTCGGCTCCTCTTTTTCTTAACATATCGGCGGCCAAATCCCAAGCTTTGGCAATTGACAAATTTAATTTATCCGAACGATACTCAATTGGAATACCAACCTTTAAACCTCTGATATCAGAGCCCAAAACTTTTACAAAATCAGGCACTTCTATTTTGGCCGAAGTTGAATCTTTTTCATCAAAACCTGCCATATGTTTTAATAAAATAGCGCAATCAGTGACATCTTTTGCCATCGGACCGGCTTGGTCTAAAGAAGAAGCAAAAGCAATAATTCCATAGCGAGAACATCTGCCATATGTAGGCTTAACTCCGGTTATACCGCAATATGCGGCCGGTTGTCTGATTGAGCCTCCGGTATCGGTACCGGTTGCCGCCGCACACATCTTGGCGCAAACAGCTGCTGCCGAACCACCCGAAGAACCGCCGGAAATTAAATCGACATCTTTGCTCCAAGGGTTGATGCACGGACCAAAAAAACTGGTCTCATTGCTGCCGCCCATGGCAAATTCGTCCATATTAAGTTTGCCTAAAAACAAAGCTCCCGCATTTAATAAATTGGCAGTTACGGTTGACTCATATTCGGGAACAAAATTTTCCAAAATTTGTGAACAAGCAGTTGTCTTAATACCTTTGGTACAAAACAAATCTTTAATACCCAAAGGCACTCCCTCAAGTTGACGAGCCGTATTGTTTAAATATTTTTCATCAGAAACCTTTGCTTGTTTCAAAGCTGTTTCCACACATTCGGTTACATAGGCATTATATTTGCGGCCGTTTTGCATATTTTTGATATAAGCTTTGGTAAGTTCAGTCGCACTAAAATCTTTTTTACTTAATCCGCTAATTACCTGAGCAATGGTTAAATCAGTTAAATCTGTCATATTTTTACTCCACAACTTTCGGCACTGCAAAATAGCCAAACTCACTTAAAGGTACATTTTTAAGCACTTCATTTTTTATGTTGCCGTCTTTTACCACATCTTCACGGCAAAACAAATTTTCTTCATTTACCGAAACAAGCTGTTCCACATTGTCGGTATTAACTTCTTGAAGTTCTGCCACCCAATTTAATATCTTATTAAACTCATCTTTTGTCTCTTCAAGCTTATTCTCATCAATTTTCAACCTTGAAAGAAAAGCAATTTGTTCAACTGTTTGATTATCAACTGCCATAATTCAACCTTTCTTAAAAACTTTTTGTTGTTTTAACAACTTACAAATTAACTTGCAAGCAAAAACTTTTACATCAGCACCTTAAACGGCGGTATAATTGCATCAAAACGAAGTTTGTAAAGCATTTTTATATCATCTGCCCATTGTCCGAATTTTTCCGTCAACCTGACTGTCGGTAAACCGCCGCCGTTTTCAATATATTTGGTAAGTTTTTCCTGAAAACTTTGTTTTCTGGGATAATAATTGAGCAAAAACTTATCACCTGAGTCGATTTTTGCCAAAGCCTTTGCTTTTAATAAAGCAACATCAACCCCGCCTAAAGCATCAACAAGACCAAGCGAATATGCATCTTTACCGAGCCAAACCCTGCCTCTTGCAACCTCATTTATTTTTTCTTCATCAAAGTTTCTGGCTTGCATTACCTTTGATGTAAAGTCTTGATAAATCCTATCAAGCGATGCATTAAATGTTTTCTTTTCGTTTTCATCAAATTTATGGTTTATACTTAAAAACGAAGCATTATCGCCAAAACTTATTTCACCCCAATTTATATCAAGTTTTTCCCACAGTTTTTCAAAAACGATTTTACCGCCTAAAACCCCGATTGACCCCGTAAGAGTTGCAGGTTCGGCCACAATATAATCAGCCGCTGTTGAGATAAAGTATCCGCCGGAAGCCGCATAATCAGACATTGATACCACAACCGGAATATTTTTTTCTTTTTTCAAACTTTCAATTGCATACCTGATTTCGTCAGATGCCGTATAACTTCCGCCGGGGGAATTTATCCTCAACACCAAAGCTTTAAGATTTTCTTGTTTTTTTAAATCTTCAATTTGTGCCAAAATGCTGTTTGCACCCACAACCGCCTCATTTAGCGGACTGCTTGAGCTTAGTCCGTCTTCAATCATACCGTCTAAGACCAGAAAAGCAACCAAAGGCAAGTCTTTTTTATTGAGTTCCTTTATTCCCGCCATATAGTTGTCTATATCTACAACTTGTGCGCTATATGTTGTTTTAAGATAATCATTTAAGTCTTGCACATAACCGAGTTTATCAGCAAGCTTTAGCTTAAGAGCCAAACTTGCCCATAAAGGCGCTTTATTAATGGCATTTTCAACATCTGTTTCCGCCAAATTTCGGTTCTTTGCAATACCCATAACCAGTTGATTGTAAAAACCGTTTCCGACTTTGTTTAATTCTTGACGATATTCTCGGCTAAAATCAGAGTTTAGTAGTGAACTGACCGCCGTTTTATATTCATAACGAGAATAAAATTCGGGCTCAACACCAAATTTTTGCAAAATATTTTTAAAAAACGGCACTTCAATATTAACACCCGTAACCGCTATTTCGGCAGACGGTTGAAGCCAAATTTGGTCAAAATGTGATGCCAGATAATATTCTTTACTGCCACCCATTGAACTTGAATATACATAAGCTTTTTTACCTTTTGCTCTAAATGCTTTAATAGCCGTTGCAATATCCTGAATTTGCGCCAATCCCAGTGAAGAGACGATGATATTGGCTTTTATGGCCTTAATTTTTTCATCATCGGCGGCAATATTTATGGCTCTTATCAAATCAAAAACTGAGTGCGTTGAAGCTCCGGTAAATTCGGCAAAAAAATCATCACTTCGGCTTTCGGTATAGTTTTTGTTAAAATCTATCTCCAAAATTGCACTGTCGGGCACTCCGGCAATTGTTATTGTAGGGCTCATAATTGACAACACTCCGACCAAAATCAATATAAACAACACTCCAAAAATTGCAAAAGAATAAACAATAGTCTTAATTATCAACTTTACAGCCATTTTTTTTCTTTGTTCGTCTTCTTTTATTTGCATTTTTACTCTCCGTTGTTTTCTTGTGTTTCAAGCAGTTGTTCTACAAACTCAGGCAATGTAATTGAGCATTTACCTTCAATATGCTCATCAAACAAATAATTATTGGAAGTGGTTGTCAAATTAAACTCTATGGTATCGGCACCGTAATATTTTGCCGTATAAACAAAACCGGCGGCCGGATACACCACTCCCGATGTGCCGACCGAAACAAATAAATCACATTCTCTTAAATGTTTTTCAACCTCAGGCATATACAAAGGCATTTCACCAAAAAACACTATATTGGGTTTAAATTTGCCCTTTGTGGCACAATGGGGACATATTGTTGACATATCAACATCTTCTGCCGATTGCAAAATATGTCCGCATTCCAAACACATTGCTTCATCAATTTTTCCGTGAATATGATATATGTTTTTGCTTGAAGCTTTTTCGTGCAAAATATCAACATTTTGTGTGATGATATTAACCTTACCTTTATATTTTTCTTGCAATTTTGCCAAACAAAGGTGTGCCGGATTAGGTTTTGCATTTAAAATTTCGGGCTTTAATTCGTTGTAAAATTTATGAACAAAAGCCGGATTTTTTTCAAATGCCTCAAGGGTTGCGACATCTTCAACCTTATGATTGTTCCATAAACCATCAGAATCTCTGAAAGTCGAAAGCCCCGATTCGGCAGAAATTCCGGCTCCGGTTAATATAAAAATGCGTTTATACTGTTTTTTCATCACATACTCCATATATCTACAAAATAAAAGATTCTTTTTGATTAGCAAGAGTTTATAAACATATCCCCTGATTTTACCTCAAATTTAATTGAAATATCAATATCAACTCTTTTTATTTGTAAAATTTTTAGAAAACATTTAACATAAACCCTATCGCCAAACGGTGATGGTGTCTACAAAACATCAATCCCCAGTAAAATTCCTTGTCAAGGGGGAGTTTCTTATGAAGATTTAGAACAAAAATGGTATCTATTCAAGTTATTTCAACAGATTTGACAGCGAACACCGAATTTGTTTTACAAATTTTTTAACATCCTTACGGCTTTAGACTTATGGTTTGAAATTAGGCTTAAAAAAGCAAAAAAAACTTACTTAACTAAAATTGCAAAAGGGAGCTTCACAGCTCCCTTTTATTTAGAAGTTATACTTCACACCGGCATTAGCCTCAAACGGATTTTCATCTTCTATAAACTGTCTGAATTTACCATAAAATGTAAACGGTTTATATCTATAATCAACCCCAAGGCTCAACATACCTCTATCCCTATCATAAATATTTTCATAATCGGTGATTTTGTATGTGCCGTCCATACCATTTAAAGATGCATTCAAGCTGTGATACGGCTTAGCAAATTCGTGATAATACATCGCACTTGCCTTAAAGCTCAATTTGTTGTTTGTATCAAATTCAACATCTTTTTTAGCACTAAGACCAAGACCGGCTTCAACTGATAAATTGTTCTCACCATCAGCTTTTATCGATCCGATTTTATCTTTGTTTTCACGGATTCGGTTTTGATAATAACCCAATACATTAAACTCAGCTGTCGGTTCAATCTCCATAAAGCCTAAATCCATATTATAACGAGCTTGGTTACTTAAACCATAAATCCAAGATGTTAAATCAGATTCAAACTTGCCGTTTGGAGTTTGACGTTCATATTCACCATCAGCATAACCAAACCTTGCTATTGAAGCATAGCTCATATTGTTCTCAATGTATGATACCGGAACAAGTACTTGTGCCATAACTTCCTTACGACTTGAATCATCGTCATAATCACTTGAAAACTGAGTTATACTCATACCAAGACCTGTTCTTAACAAATTGTCATTTTCTTTATCATACATAAAGTACATGGTATTTGCGTAGTTTTCATAACCGGTTAATGTTCCCTTTGTATCACGAGATTGATACAAATAATCATATCCGACCATTTTACGCAGAGCACCTGTGGTTTCAAACAATTCATCGTTTAATGTTGAGTTTAAGTTTCTTAATACATTTAAGTTTTCGTGAGCAAAGTTCGGAATTAAACCATATCCCAAATTTGAAGCCTCAACCGCAGAATAGGTATGCGTTGATGCTCTTTTAAGTTCAGCAAACAAACTTTCATTATTTTGCTGATTATAGTTGGTTTCCAAGAATTTTGCAATTGATGAAGATGCAGACAAGTCATCAAAAGATTTTCTGGTTAAGACAACATTTGCACTGTCTTTGTCCCCATTTTTTTGAACACTGGCATCAAACATTGCAGAATTTGATACTGCATTAACATTGATGTTTGAGCTTTGTAAAGCATCAACTTCAACATAAGCATCTTCAAAACCGCTCTCAACAACACTTGTGTCAATTGCCATCGTTCCGTTAAGAGCCGATGCTTTAAACACTCCGTCTTTACCTAAAGCAACAGTTCCGTTGTTATCATCAAAATCAAGCGATAATGATGTTTGAGTCACTCCTCGGTTGACATATACTGCCCCATTATCAAGTACGATAAAGTTGTTATATGTTGCTGAGCCATCACAGGTAGTACCATCACAACTCTCCGTATTTAATATAATTGTATTCGTATTGGTAACTGTAGCCCCGTATGTAGCATAGATACCAAAGATATTACCATCAGTTCCCGTGACTTTTATTGTTCCGCTATTTGTTACATTTCCTCCGGAAGAATAAATACCGTAAGCTGAACCTGATGTAGAAGAAACCGTTACATTTTTGGTATTTTCTACACTTGCTCCTTCTGAGGCATAAATACCATAAGCAGTACCATCTCCTGTATTGGAAACCGTTATATCACCGGAATTTTCCACACTATTATTTGTAGTATAAATACCATAAGCAGGATTATCTCCTGTATTGGAAACCGTTATGGCTCCGGAATTTTCCACACTGCTATCTGAAGCATGAATACCGGAAACAGAACCTGAATTATTTGTAACAGTTACCGTTCCTTGATTTGATACTAAGCCCGATGATGAAAAAATACCCCACATACTGCTCGTGTTTCCGGAAACATCAACAGTACCTGAATTTGTCACATCACCATAACCACGATTGTCAATACCGGTAGCATCAGACTTATTACCTTCAACAATAACCTTGTGTAAATTAAGAACATCCCCTAAATCATCGACATATATACCATGTGCATCACCTGATGCACTTGAAACATCAACAACACCGGAATTAATAATATTACCACCATAGCTCCTCATTCCATATACTGTACCTGAGCCCTTACTTTCCACATTTATAACAGCATTATCGGTTATTATGTTTTTATCCTCTACAACATCGTATAACCCATTGTTTAAATTTCCGTATTCATTATTATACATACCATAGAGATCGCCCGTTCCGATACCGCTAATATTTATTTCAGATGACATATTTACCGTATTGTCAATATCCGTACCCAAATCCTGTGCCATATTATAAACATCTGTGGAACCGGTACTCCAAATACCATACACCTCACCATTTCCACCACTTACAAGACCTTGAGTACCTACTATTTCACCACCGTTATTAATGGTAAGATTTGTTGTCTGTGTTCCTTGAGTAACTGCTGCCTGTAAATCAAGATATGTCAAATACATATTTTCGGCATTCTTGGAATACACACCGTAAACATTTCCATCACCCAAGTTATTAAGAGTTAAAGTTCTGGTGTTTTTAACTTCGTCCGATTCTTCCTCATTATCGAGATAATTAATATACATATCATATTGATCACCCGTAATATGGTTAGTCGGATTTGCCGGATCTGCATCATATACCAAACCATATACATCACCATAATTTTGTTGGGTTTTTGAAACGGATTCATTAAACATATAGTTATTGTTACCGTCAAAGGTATTCATCGTTACCGCATCACTTGATGATACACATTTACCTGTTCCATCACGATAATAATTTTCTTCACATTCACAAGTATTTCCTACTTGTGTGCCATGTTCTCCACACTCAAGAGTTTGATAACAAGCACCATCTTGCTCAACACCTGTACAGGTGTCACATTTAGTACCGCTCCAATAACCTTCACACACACAATTGTTGCCCTGTTGAGAACCATGTACACAATCTTCGCTTTCTAAAGTTTTATAGCACTGAGTTTCATCACCATAATGATCGTATCCTGTAGCACACTCCGTACAATCCGCACCATCATAGCCTTCATAACATTCACATCTGTTCTCAACTTGCGTCCCGTTATTACAGGTTAATGTAGGATAACATACACTGCCTTGTTTCGTTCCTGCACAAACATCACATAACTCACCGCTATAACCGTTGGCATTTGTACAATCACAACCGTATTTATCTTGAGTTCCGCCATTTTGACACTCTACTTTATCATAACATATACCATCTTGCAGATATGTAGGACAAACATCACACAACTCACCGTCCCAATTTTTATCACATACACACTCATTTGCTACCTGATCGCCATTTTGACATTCTTTCTTTTCGTAACAAATACCATTTTGAACAACGCCTTCACAAACATCACAGTATGTTCCGCTATAACCGTTGGCATTTGTACAATCACAAACTCCTCCAACTTGTGTTCCACCATTTGCGCATCTTACATCCGAATAACAAATACCATCATCAGCTCCAACATAACCCGTACATGTAGTACAATCGCTTCCCGAATAACCGTCTTTACAAACACACATATCATTTTTTTGAGTTCCATGATCACCACATTCGAGTTTTTCCCAACATGTACCATTTTCTTCATAACCATTACATGTTTCACACAACACTCCGGTGTAACCATTGATACACTTACAACCATCGTTTATCTGATATCCTCCATTTAAACATGTAGCTGTCGGATAACATTTACCATCAATACCAATCTGTCCGTCACACGTACGACAATTTTCCCCTGTATAACCGTTTTCACAATGACATTCATTGTTTTTCTGATATCCGTTATCACCGCAATCAAGTTTTTCCCAACAAGTTTGACTTTCATCATGTCCATTACATGTTTGGCAATCCGTTCCACTATAATCATTTATACATATGCAGGCCCCATTTTGCTGATAACCTTGATGTTCTTGACCACAATCCAATTTTTCATAACAGATACCATCATTTCCTAAAACTCCGGTACATTCGGTACATAAATTTCCTGAAAATCCGTTTATACAATTACATGCATCTTTATATTGTTTTCCATCAGAATTTTTTTGTGCTGAACAATTTAAATCCGGATAACAAACATCATCAAATTCTAAGAAACCGGCATTACATACACATTGTCCTTTCAAACAATGCTCATTATCTCCGCAAACCACACCCGAACACGGATCCGATCCGCCACCGCCGCCACCGGCAGCGGCTGCAATTGCACCACCTACCGCTACCACACCGGCAGCTGCACCAATGTAACCCCAAGGTAAACCACATCTTTGTTCCGTATCGGCACCCATTTGCTCCAATACGCCCATCGCACAAGTATCGTTGCTTTCTTTAGCTAAGCACCAAGCAGTAACTCCGTCTTCATCTTCAACATCAATATCATACCCCATAGTATTAAGCATATACTTAATTTTACTAACTTGTTTATTGTGGGCATAATTATACAGCGAATCAACCACTTGGGAAGATGCTGCATATGAATTATAACTAAAACATACGACTGTTATAAGAGCAACAATTGCACGAAATTTGCGATTTAAAGACATAGCTAATACCTCAATATTAATTAAAAGTTTTAGCTATTTTTATCGTATTAATGGTTAATATTTAGATAACATATTCTATATATGTTTGAATTTAATTTCTGCTCCATCTTTTGTTTTTAAAATAAGCGAATCATTTTTCAATACGAAAGCATCAACTTGATTTAATTTCTTAATATATTCTTGTTCTGCTTGCATTAAGTTTTCGGGTCCCATCATCATTGTTAAACCCGCAACATTAAATTTGACAACATTTTTATTTTGTTCAAAAGTTCCGAAATATCTGTTTACCGCGGCAAGACCGGAAAAATTATTTTCCTCAAAGCTTAATGTAATTTCAGAGTTTTCAGGCGCATTTATCATTTTATAATCTCCCGAAAGTTTAACATCTGCTTGATTACAGCCAAACAAAAACATTGCACAAACAATATTTAAAATTTTTTTCATTTTATTTTTCCTTTTTATAAACAATTAATCTTCCTCTTTAACTCTTTCAATATCAGCGCCGACGGCTTTTAATTTTTCTTCCAAGCGCTCATATCCTCTGTCAAGATGATATACTCTGTTTACCACAGTTTCCCCTTCGGCGACAAGACCGGCCAGAACAAGCGCAAACGAAGCTCTCAAATCAGTTGCCATCACGGGAGCTCCTGAGAGTTTTTTAACACCTCTGACAATGGCGGATGCATATCCGTGAATATTAATGTTTGCACCCATACGCATCAACTCGGGCACATGCATAAAGCGATTTTCCCAAATGTTTTCGGTCACCATTGAAGCACCTGGAACAACAGTCATCAGAGCCATAAACTGAGCTTGTAAATCGGTCGGGAACCCCGGATAATAATCTGTCATAATATCTTGACCTTGCATCAAAGCATTTCGGGCATCAACCACAACACTTTGCGGTTTTTCTATGATTTTAATGTCCATATTGCGCAAAATATTAAGCGGAGTTTGTAAATGTTCGGATTTTGCGTTGACAAGTTCAATTCGACCCTTTGTGATTGCGGCAGCAATGGCATATGAACCAGCTTCGATTCTGTCAGCTACCACTTCATGCTCAGCACTTTTAAGTTCTTTAACTCCCTCAATGGTCAATATAGAAGTATTTCTACCCTCAATTTTTGCTCCCATTTTGGTAAGTAAATCTATCAAATCGGCAATTTCCGGTTCTTTGGCCGCATTTTCAATTTTGGTTGTACCTTTGGCTAAAGTTGCAGCCATTAAAACGTTGCAAGTTGCACCTACTGAAGCCTTGGGAAAAATAATATGGGCAGCTGTTAAACCGTTTTTAGCATCAGCAACAACATATCCGTTCTTAATTTCAATTTTAGCACCCATAAGCTCTAATGAATTAAGATGAATATCCATAGGTCTTGCACCAATTGCACAACCGCCGGGAAGTGAAAGTTCAACATAGCCTTCTCTTGCAAGCAAAGGTCCTAATACATAATAAGACGCTCGCATTTTACGAACATAATCATAAGGAGCAACCAAACTGTCAAATTTATCGGTAGTATAAGTATAAGTTTTAGATTCGAACCCGCTCTTTAATTCTGTTTTTTCCTCAATTTTTGTTCCTAAAACTTCCAAAAGAGAATTTAATGATTTTATATCAGATAAAATCGGCATATTAGTAAGCCTAATCGATTCTTTGGTCAATAATGATGCACAAATTAAAGGTAAAGCCGCATTTTTCGCACCGCTGATGTAAATTTTGCCGTTAAGCTGATTGCCGCCCCTGATTTTGATTTTATCCATTGTTTTGTTCCTTTAATTTTTTAAGTTTTTCTCGTTCTTCTTGCTGTTCTTTACGTTTTAATAAGTTTTTTTGTAAAGCTTTTGCTTCTTTTTCAAAACGAATATCTTGTGCTTTTTTTGTTTTATTCATATTTAGAGCTCTTTTTTGCATAATTTAAACTTTTTCGAGCATAACTTATTTTGAAAAACATTCAAACTTTTATATCGTTTCATTCACAAGAGCTTAAAATATTTAGAAAAAACAATACGATGCAACAAAATAAAAAAATATAAAAAAAATACTTGCATTTTATTTTTAATATGATATTAAATACTCCATCGAAATGATGCGGGTATAGCTCAGGGGTAGAGCGCAACCTTGCCAAGGTTGATGTCGTGGGTCCGAATCCCATTGCCCGCTCCAATTAAAACAAAAAGGCTCCCTTTATGGGAGTTTTTTTGTTTTAAAGGTTAGCGGAAATAGGGATTTGGAGCCACGAGGAAGTGGGTCCGACCACAAGCGAAAGGCAAATGAGAGTACGCCGGTCGGCAAAGCCGATGAGCAATTGTCACCGATATCTGCGTACCGGAGTAACAGTTAGGAGGCGGCTGTAAGTTTGGATAACGGATTAAACTTATTTTTGCAATTTTTTTGCTTTTTTAAGCCTAATTTCAAACCATAAGTCTAAAACCGTAAGGATGTTAAAAAAATTTGCAAAACAAATTCGGTGTTCAGTATTAAATCTTGTAAAATAAGATTTTTCGATACCGGTTTTTTGTTCCAGATATTCATAAGAAATATTATTTTCTTTTACATATTCTTTGAGCCTGTTTTGCAGTTGATATTTTACGGCTACTTGAAATGTGTTTTGTGGTGTTTGACATAGTTTCAGCTCCTGTTTCAGTTTTATAAAAAACCGCCTTGAGAAAATCAAAGCGGGGAGCCGAAAAACTGCTATAAGTCAGTCAAGGTTATTCGAGCACAAAGCCTTATATCCCTCACTCCCCTTTGCAAGAAGTTACTTATAGAAGATGTTTTTCGAACACCATCACCGTTTGGCGACAGGGTCGCGTATTAAATGTTTTCTAAAAATTTTGCAAGTTTAAAGTGCGGAAGAAAGGATTTTAAATCAAAAATGAGGTGCTAATAAACCACCTTATTTAAGTATAATCCTGAGGCCGGTGCCGTAACTCCGGCCTCGCTTCTTTTTTTACTTTCTAAAATTCTTTTAACATCTTCGGGCGCAAAGTGTTTATCTCCTACCATTTTTAATGTTCCGACCATATTTCTGACCTGATGATATATAAAAGATTTTGCCTCAACAATAAAATCTATTTCATCTCCGTTTTGAATTATATCAAGTCTGTCAAGAGTTTTAACCGGTGATAAAGCTTGACAGCCGGCACCTCTGAAAGCGCTAAAATCATGATGGCCGAGAAGATATTTTGTGCCCTCACGCATTAAGTCAACATCTAAAGGAAACGGCACCCACCAAACCCTATTTTCGAGTAGCACTGGTCTTGCTCGCCGATTTAAAATTTTATAAACATAACCTCTGCCTTTGGCACTGAAACGAGCGTGAAAATCATTGCTTACTGGTTCAATATCAAGCACAGAAACCGGAGCTTTCATATCTCTTAAATGAGCATTAAAAGCCTCTCTTAAGCGAAACAACTCCATCTTTGTGTCTAAATCAAAATGAGCAACTTGGGCGGTTGCGTGTACACCGGCATCTGTTCTACCGGCAGCCAAAACTTCTATATTCTGATGTGTGAAAGCATTTAAGGATTTTTCCAAACATTCTTGCACACTCAAACCCTCAAGTTGTTTTTGCCAACCGATTAAATTTGTTCCATCATATTCTACCAAAATTTTGTATCTTGTCATAAATCTTTTATTATTTTATTTTTTACATCAATGCAAGAGTTTTGTTCTTGACCTCAAACAATAAATGATGTAAGTTGCAGACAAATTTCTATCATTATGATCTGGTTCATTATTCTTTTAATCGCTTGCGCTTCCGGATTAATTTTATCCCTGAGGTCAAGAAAAGATTCCACTTGGCAGGAAGATGTCCGAGCGGAACTGGTTTATTGCCTTGAAACTCAAGATGATAAAGACAAATGGCTCGCAAAATTTGTTATCGAGGACGAAACATTTTTTGTGATTGTAAAAACATCAAAAAATCATCAGATAAATGATGAGGTAGATATCCAATCTGCTGATGAAATTTATGATTTTGTGGTTTACGATGAAATCAAAAGGTAAATCATCAAAAGGGGAGTTTTTCACTCCCCTTTTTTTATATCATATTTTTAACTACATCTAATGCCTCTTGCAATTTAGAAACATCAGGTCCACCGGCTTGAGCCATATCCGGTCTTCCGCCGCCACCTTTTCCGCCGACAACTTCAGAAGCAGCTCTTACCAAATCAACTGCAGAATATTTATCGGTTAAATCGGGGGTCACACCAACCACAATTGAAGCCTTGTCATCTTTGTCAGAAGCCAAAACCACAATCCCCGAACCCATTGTTTGGTTGATTTCATCAATAAAAGCTTTCAACTCTTTAGGATGAACACCTGAAACAATTTTGCTTACAAATTTAATGCCGTTTACCGTACCGATTTTATCCTGATTGTCAGCGCTCTTATGGCTTACAAAAGATTTCTTTAAGTTAAATATATCAACTTCAAGTTTTTTCTTTTCTTCCAACAAATTGCCGATTCTGGCTTCCAAATCATTAATATTGGTTTTAAGAAGCGAACAAATATCGTGAAGTTTGTCCTCCATACTCTGAACAAACTTTTCGGCCCCAAATCCGGTCACACATTCAATTCGTCTGATACCTGCCCCCACAGCCGATTCGGATACTATGTTGAAATATCCGATATTTCCGGTATTGGTAACATGTGTACCACCACAAAGCTCGGAAGAATAAAGTTCGTCACCGTTTTGCATTTGAACAACACGAACTTCATCGGCATATTTTTCGCCGAACAAAGCCATAGCCCCCGATTCTACTGCATCATCTTTGCTCATTATAACGGTGTTCACTTTCATATTCTTGCGAATTGCAGCATTTACCATATTTTCTACTTGTAAAAGCTCATCAGCCGTAATTTGCTTGTGATGTGAAACATCAAAACGCATTCTATCAGGTCCGACTAACGAGCCTTTTTGCGCAATATGTTCACCCAATACCACACGCAATGCTTTGTGTACCAAGTGCGTAACCGAGTGATTGGCTCTGGTCTGATTTCTTACTTTTTCATCAACTTCAAAAGTTGCATTTGTTCCAACTTTTACCGAACCTTTCACAAGCTTACAGATATGAACTATAAGACCATCAAGTTTTTTCTTGGTATCTGTAACTTCAACCTCAAAATCAGCATTTGATATTTTTCCGATATCACCTACCTGACCTCCGCATTCACCATAGAACGAAGATTGATTTGCAACCAAATAAAACTCACCTTCAGTCACTTTTTCAACTTCCTGACTGTTTTGCACCAAAGCCAAAATTTGAGCATCGGTTTTTAAGGTATTATATCCTAAAAATTCAGTTACACCGAGTTTTTCTTGCAATTCAAACCAAATTTTCTCAACACCGGCATCACCTGAACCCGCCCAACTTTTGCGAGCTTCGGCTTTTTGTTTTTCCATAGCCTCATTAAAACCTTTTGTATCAACCTTAATATTTTTAAGCTTCAAGGCATCTTCAGTTAAATCAAGCGGAAAACCGTATGTGTCATACAATTTAAATGCTGTTTGTCCGTTTAATTCATCTCCCTCATTTAAATCGACTGTTTCATCTTCAAGAAGTTTCAAACCCTTAGAAAGTGTGCGACCGAAACGAGTTTCTTCTGCCTTGATTGTTTCTCTGATTAAAGCTTCATGACGATACAATTCGGGATAAGCCTCACCCATTTCTCTTTGTAAAGACGGCAACAACTTATACATCATCGGCTCATGTACACCAAGCATATAAATATGACGCATTGCTCGGCGCATAATACGGCGCAACACATAGCCCCTGCCCTCATTAGACGGTAACACACCATCAGCAATCAAGAAAGAAGATGAACGCAAGTGGTCGGCAATTACATTATATGAAGATTCAAATTTTTTATTTTCTATATCTGTTCCGGCAAATTTGCAGATATCAGCAATTAAATTTTTAAACAAATCTATATCATAGTTTGAATGAACACCTTGCAAAATGGCTGAAATTCTTTCTAATCCCATACCGGTATCAATACATTTTTGTTTTAATTCAACTCTTGAGCCATCGGGCAAATCTTCAAATTCATCAAATACCAAGTTCCAAATTTCAATCCATCTGTCGCCATTTTCTTCAGGTGTTCCGGGAAGTCCTCCCCAAACCTCAGGACCATGGTCATAAAAAATTTCGGAACAATAACCACAGGGACCCGTATCCCCCATTTGCCAGAAGTTATCTTTTGTAGCAATACCGATAATCTTATCATCAGGAAGGCCTGAAATTTTCTTCCATAAATTACGAGCCACATCATCGGTATGAAAAACCGTTACTGCCAATCTGTCTTTAGGCAGGCAAAACTCTTTGGTAACCAATTCCCAAGCATATTTAATAGCTTCTTCTTTAAAATAATCTCCAAAAGAGAAGTTACCGAGCATTTCAAAAAATGTATGGTGACGAACATCATATCCCACACTGTCAAGGTCATTATGTTTACCGCCGGCACGAACAGATTTTTGGGAAGATGCCGCTCGTTTATAGTCACGGGTTTCATTGCCGGTAAAGATATTCTTAAATTGAACCATTCCGGAATTGGTAAACATCAATGTCGGATCATTATCCGGCACTAATGAAGATGACGGAATAATTTTATGATTATTTTTAGCAAAATAATCCAAAAAAGTTTTTCTGATTTGTTTTACACTGGTAGTCATTTTTTCTTCCCAAAAATTATCATTATCTTTTAAGCCGTTTCAAGATAAAGCAATCTTTCGTTAAAGTCTAGCAAAATTTTCAAAAACACCTTTACATTATCTAAGTTTTATTTTAACATCAATACAGATGCGAAGTTTTCGCATTTAGGGCATCGAAACCCTTTATAACTTCAGTCGCAACGCATAAGCGACCATAAATAATATGCCGACCTCTGTCGTTAGGCGGATGTCGGTTGAATAAGGCTCAATGTCAAATAAACCGAGCCGTTTGAAGTTATACGGTTTTCGAACATCCGCCCGCTTTTTAAAGTGGGTTTTTTTGTGATTATTTTAAAGGAGATATATATGAAGAATTTACAATCGGGTAGAAGTATGGTTGAAATGCTTGGTGTATTAGCCATTATCGGTGTACTCTCTGTCGGTGGTATTGCCGGTTATTCTAAGGCGATGTTTAAGCATAAGATAAATAAAACCATTCAAGATATCACTACCATATCTCAAGGCATTAGAACTTTATGCTTAGATGGAGCTAATAAGTGCAATGAATATCCTTGCTTTTCCGGATCAGTTAAAACCGGTTGTTCTTTACTAAAAAATTTAAATCTCGTACCCGAATATATGTGGGATGGAGAAACAAACAACCTTATAAGTCCGTTTGGAGGTAAGATGGATATTTCTTTTTCCTCTACATATATGTATATAGAATATTATGGTATACCTCAAAATATTTGCACAGCCCTTGCTACTGTGGATTGGATAACTGCAACATCAGGAGTAAGTGAAATTAGGTTTGGTTATGGTACTCCTACTTCAGTATATTCTAAGGAATATGCAAAAAAAAAACAACATAACACTAACAAGAGAAAATTCTTTACCAATACCGATTGATGTTGTTTCCAAGGTTTGTAATGAAAATGACAACAACCGTTTTCAAATATTATTTCACCCTTAATTTACATTCAAATAAGCAATTCCCAAGTTTAAATATGCGGCATAAATAAGCCACAACAGATACGGATATTGCAAATTTCCGGCAGTTTCATTGATGGTCTTAAAGCGTTCAATCATCTTATAAACCGTCCATATCATTAAGGAAATCACTACCATTGCCGAACCGTAAAATCCCATACCGAAAAACAGATAAGACCAAAGCATTTGTAAAAACAATTGCCCTAAAAACAATAAATTTGCACTTTGAACTCTCATTGTATCGGCTGAATTTAAGACCATATAATATGAAATAATCATTAAGGTATATAAAATTGACCAAACCGGTGCAAACACATAATCAGGTGGAGAAAACAACGGCATATTCAAGCTTGGATAAAATGTCTGCATTGCACGTGACGAAAATATGGCAGCAACAAAAGCTGTAACCCCGACTGTTGCAAAACTGTATGTAAATTTTAAGACTTTATTCATTGTTTTTCTCCTTTGAAATGCAGATATTCTTTAAATAAAAAAATTCAAGATATCTGTAAAAAAATAGTTGTATTTTGTCAAAAAAAGTGTATTATATTCACCAGAGTTTATATCAAAATCGGGGATATGAAATGGCAAAAACAAACAAAGCACAGACAACTTTAAAATTTATCGGTGGTATCAACAAAGACCGTATCGGTGGTAACTGCTCAGTAATTGAACATACAGACAAACAAGGCAACACTGATGTTGTTATGTTTGATTTGGGCTCAATTTTCACACCTTATGAAACGGGTTTTGTAGCAGCATTCCCCAATGTTGATGAATATTTTGACCGCATTGACCCTGACACAAAAGTTGAAACCAAAGCCTTAAAGCCCGTAAAAGCTTTGTTTATTACCCATGCACACGAAGACCATATCGGCGCACTTATTAATTATGCCAAAATGGGTTATAAGTTACCCCCGATTAAAACCAGCGGTTTTTCACGCAATTTTATTCGCCTTGCCTTTAGAGAAGAAGGTGTTTCTGAGCCCGACATTGAAAGAATTAAAGGTGGTGAGACCATCAAAATCAGCGACAATATGGAAGTTAAAGCTGTAGATGTAAGTCATAGTATTATCGATTCGCTCGGCTTTTTTACCAAAACTTATGATGAGGGCAAACCTTGTGCTGCCATTATGAACAATGGTGACTTTTTAACCGAAGAAGAAATGCCGGTCGGAAAATCTTTTAATAAAGACAGCTACATAAACACTCTAAAATCAGCAAAATCTCCTGTCTTGATGTGCTTGGATTCTACTTCAACCTCACCCTTTGGCAAAGAGCGTATCGGTTTTGAACAAGCAGTTGAAAATACTTATAATGCCGTAGTGAAAAACAACCAAAAATCGGTTATTATTTCACCGGTAATTTCAAGAAGTGTGCAAAATATTGCCATAGATATGGAAGTAGCAAGAAAACTTGGTACCAAAGTTTGTTTAGACGGCAAATGGTTGACACTTGTTAAAGATGCAATGTTTTTAAGCGGATTTAATGACTTTGAAGATGTCTTATATAAAGGTAATTTAAAGGCATATTTGGCTGATGATAAAATCAAGAAAAAATATGTTGTTTGCACAGGGGCTTTTGCGCAAGGTCTGGAAAATTATGAATATAATGTAGGTGTTGATGAAATTTCGCCGATTCCGATGTCTTCAGCTACCAAGATGGCACTTGATTTACATCCTGTGATCAGAGTTGACCAAAAAGTTTTGGTGCTTGCTCGTCAACGCATAATCGATGAAATCAACGGTAAAACCGGACCTAAGATGTTGCAGATGTTAGCCGCTCAAGGAGCAACCGTTGTTATGAGTCCGTCAGCACAAAAAGTAGGCAATTTTGAAGAAGTACAAATGCAGGATTCGGGGCATGTCAACGCAACTGCCATTAAAACTTTAATGAAAGATGTAAAAAACAATATAAAAGATGTTGTAGTAATTCCAATTCACGGAAACCCAAACCAGTGTGCAGATACAGCCAAAGCCATGCACGAGATTGGTGTAAAATCACACTTGGTTGAAAATAAAGAAGGTGTGCATATTACAGAGGGTAAAATTTCAAATATTGAGCCAAAGGTAACTCCTCTTACTTGGTATGCCGTTCGTTCAATCAGCCCGAACCCGTTTTCGGACAGAGATGTTCCATTGGAAGGTTTAAGAGAGTTTTGGGAAGTAACTGAAGATTATGAGTCGATTCGCAAAATTTGTGAAGTTGCCAATGTGAGAAGATTCTCCCCTCGTGATGAAAACTATTCTAACTCGCATAAATTTTTGGAAAAGGCCGAAGATATGCCTAAACGAGAAAAGATGAAAGCCAAAAAATCTAAAAGAAAATCAACAGATATGGCAGATATCATAAAAGCAAAAAAAGGCAAAAGAAGGTAAAATTAAACCCCGAGAAATAAATATATTTCTCGGGGTTTAATGTTAATTTATAACAGTAAAAGTAACTGAACCTGTGTAAGTTCTGGATGTATCATAAGGTACACCACCACTGTCTAAAACAAGTGTTCCGCTTAATACATATTCCTCATCTATTGTAATGTTTTCTATTCTCATTCCTATACCACCATCATTAATTACGAAAAAATCGGGTAAATAAACACTTCCCTCATATGAAATCCCTTCACAAACGGCTGATTTATATCCTATAATATCCGAAAACTTATCAACATCAGTACCGCTTGGAGTGATTTCTGCACCATATGCTTGTAATTCAATATTGTCAATCTCAAGGTCGTTAAGATAAATTGTACCCCAATCCCAAGTTGTGCAATTTACTTTAGATGATAAAGCAACTTTGGCTTGCGCCTCTAATGTATATGTTGTATTCTCAGCACTTGCATTGCTTGCGGCAAGCATTGCCACAGCACCAAGAAGAAAATATTTTCTCATAATTTAATCCTTTCTATAAAAATTAAGTTTAAGTACATTTGAAAAGCTAAAAATTAGCCTCTCAGGTCGCATCTTAAACCGTTTTTTTTTTTGCAAGTAAAAAGAGTCGTTTAAAGAATTTAAATCAAATTTGAGGTGCTTTTATATTTGAAAAATTTTTAGAAAACATTAAGGGAAGGTTTTTACCTTCCCTTATAAATTGTTTGAAAATCATTTAAGAGGTTCAACTTTTGTTTCTCCACCATCCTTAACGAGAGCCGCTCTACCTCGTTTAAGTTTGTAGTCAGATTTTGCACCTAAATTGTTTTCAAAAATTTCGCCCATATTACCGACATCACCAACTGCTAAGCGAAGCCAATTCGGACGAACCTTCATAAATTTCCACAACAAATTGTTGTCTCCAAACAAATTCATATTTTCAATGCTTTGATCAAAATCATAATCAAATTCATTAGCATTATCTTTTCTTAATCCCATTTTTTCGGCAGCATATAAAGAATTTAATATCCACTTTGCCAGAATTCTCATATCATTATTTTTAGGACTAACATAGGCATATACCGGTTTATAGGCAAATTCTTCCGGTAATATCACCATCTTTTTTTCTTTTTTATTCAAAGCGATATTTTGTAACACTAAACCTTGCATAGAAAATACATCACATTTATTAAGCTCAAAACCTTTATGAGCATTTTTTAACGTTTTATATGCTAAAATGTGAAAATCTAATCCATTATCAATATTATAATCTTTCAAATTTTCAAGATAATCCGAACCTGCATAAACACAAACTTTTTTGCCTTTATAATCAGATATGGAAGAACCTTTTTCCGGCACGTCAGAGACAGCAAACATTTGCCTATCATAGTATAAAACTCCGACAGAATTTGCTCTTTGTTTAATTTCCATAGTGGCTGGCGAAGAATTATTACTAAGCATAATATCAATTTTTCCAGAATATAAAGCTTGTTCAATTTCATAATCTTTGACATCAACTAATTTAAAATTATTTCCGTCACCATAAACTGCCCAAGCAAACGCACGACATATATCTGCATCAAAACCTTTCCACAGGCCATTAACTCTATATGCAAAGGTTCGAGTACTTAAATTTGTACCGCAACGAAAAACCTCTGCATCTGTTGCTGAATGCACCTTAAGAGGCAACATACAAGCTAAAAGTATTGCAAAACTAAATTTTAACTTCATTTTTTTAACCATTTTTGTTATACTTAATTTGTGTGTTTCATTATATGTCAGGAATTCTTAATGAATAGTAAGTCTTTATTAAAAATATTTATCAGCATTTTTTGCTTTTTATTATCCGTCTCTTTAGCTTATGCAGATTCTGTAAATAAAAATGATGCCGTTTCTTGGATAAATGCTACCGGTCATAAATTGATTGATGCTTTATCATCTTCTGACATTTTAAGTAAATATGAAACTCTTGATAAAATGTTCAAAGAAGATGTTGATACACAATATATGGCTCGTTTTGTTATCGGTAAATATTGGAAAGCTATGGATAGTTTTCAACAAAAACAATATGTTGATTTATTTTCTCGCTACGCTTTAAGTGTCTACAAAAATTATCCTATTAACTTCGATACAAAAGGACTTGATTTTGAAATATTATCGGTAAAACAAAATCAGAAATTTACCGATGTTACTTGCTCTGTTCAATTACCTGAACAATTTGAAAGTGAAAATTTAAAAAGTATAAACGTCAAATTTAAACTCACACAAAACAATCAAAAAATTAAAATTGTTGATTTGATTTTTGAACAAAGCAGTTTACTGAGCACTTATCGAACTCGTTTTTACACTATGATAACCGATTTAGATGAAGAAATGAGTTGGTTTTTGGAAGATTTTGCCGATTTGGTCGTATCGGCGGAAAAAACAGCACAAGAAAAAGCTGATAATTACTGATTTATCCACATTTTAAAGTTGAATTTGTAAGTTAAAGTCTATATTATGCTCCTAGTTTTTAAAAAGGAAGAATGTAGAAAATGACAAACATTAAAGTAAGATTTGCACCAAGTCCGACCGGATATATGCACATCGGTAATATCAGAACAGCCTTGTTTAACTGGCTTTGGGCAAAAAAAATGGGCGGAAAATTTATGCTCCGCATTGATGATACCGATTCTGTTCGTTCAAAAAAAGAATATGAAGATTATTTGCGTGAAAGTCTTGTTTGGCTCGGTTTAACTTGGGAAGAAGAAGCTCGCCAATCGGCTCGTTTCGAACACTATAATGAAGTAACGCAAAAACTTATCCAACAGGGGCGCATTTATCCTTGTTATGAAACCGCCGAGGAGCTTGAGTTTAAACGCAAGCGAGCTTTTGCGAAAGGCTTACCCCCGATTTATGACAGACAGGCCTTAAACTATACACAAGAAGATATTGCAAAATTTGAAGCCGAAGGCCGAAAACCGCACTATCGTTTCAAGCTTATTCAAGGCGAAATTGCTTGGAATGATGTGGTTAGAGGCTGGGTAAAATATGAAGCTCAAAATCTTAGTGACACGATTATCATTCGTGAAGACGGATCATATTTATATCATTTACCGTCAGTAATTGACGACTGTGATTTTGGTATTACTCACATTGTTCGTGGTGAAGACCATGTGACTAACACTGCATCACAAATTCAGATGTTTGAAGCTATCGGCGGCAAAGTTCCGACTTTTGCTCATTTGCCTTTATTGACCGGGAAAGAAGGCAAGCTTTCAAAGCGTTTGGGAAGTTTGGGTGTTAAAGACCTTAAAGATAACGGTGTCGAAAACATGACCATTTGTTCATTTTTAGCCAAACTCGGCACATCTGAAGCCATTGAGCCGTTTTATAGTTTGGAAGATTTGGCTCAATCGTTAGACTTTAGCAAAATAGGTCGTTCGCAACCAAAGTTTGATGAAGAAGAATTAAAACATTTCAACTTAAAATATATTCATACTTTGCCCTATGAAACCGTAAAAGACAGAGTGTTCGTTGATGAAGATTTTTGGGAAAAAATTAAGGCAAATTTGGAAAAAGTGGAAGATTACAAAGTTTGGAACAATATTTGCAATGACCAAATTGAGCCTGTTGTCGAAGATACAAACTTTACTTCTCAAGCGGCAAAATTGTTACCGCAAGACAATTGGAATTGTGATACATTTTCGGTTTGGATAAATGAAGTTAAAACCGCAACCGGCAAAAAAGGAAAAGAGCTTTTTCACCCGATTCGTATGGCTTTAACCGGACAAGAAAACGGCCCCGAACTTAAAGTTTTGTTACTGCTTATCGGATATGAAAAAGCATTTAAACGCTTAAATGGAATAAAGGCATAAAAGGACATATTATGACTGACATATTTTTACATAACACCTTAAAACAACGTAAAGAAAAATTTATCCCGATTGATGAAAAAAATGTGCGTTTGTATGTATGCGGCCCCACTGTTTATGACAGAGCTCACTTAGGAAACGCCAAAACATCAGTTGTTTTTGACGTTATGTATCGTATGTTGTGTAATGCCTATGGTAAAGAACATGTAACTTATGCTTCAAATATCACAGACGTTGATGATAAAATTTTAAACAAACATCAACAAACAGGAAAATCCATACGAGAAATTACCGAAGAAACATATAAGTGGTACATTGAAGATATGGCAAAACTAAATGTCCTATCCCCTAATCATCGTCCGAGAGCTACCGAATATATTTCCGAGATGATAGAAATTGTAAAACTATTGCTTGAAAACGGTCATGCTTATGAATCACATGGTCATGTATTGTTTGATGTCGATTCAATGAAAAATTACGGCTATCTTTCGGGGCGCTCATTAAAAGAGATGTTGGCCGGTGCTCGCATTGAGGTAGCAGATTATAAGAAAAATCCGGCAGATTTCATTTTGTGGAAACCATCAGATGAAAATCAACTAGGTTGGGATAGTCCTTGGGGATTTGGTAGACCGGGGTGGCATCTTGAATGTTCGGCCATGAGCTCAAAACTTTTGGGCAATGATTTTGATATTCATGGTGGCGGTTCTGATTTAATCTTTCCGCACCATGAAAATGAATGTGCACAATCTACATGTGCATTCAAAGGTTCGTCCTATGCACATTACTGGGTACATGCCGGAATGCTGATGGTTGATGGTGTTAAGATGTCAAAATCGTTAGGCAATTTTCATAATGTTGATGAGATAATTTCAAAATATCCGGCCGAAGCATTGCGTTTGTTGTTTTTAACCACACACTATCATCAACCGTTTAATTTTACATTTACTGGTCTTGAACAAGCTAAAGCAACACTTGATAAGTTTTATAATGCACTGCTTAAAAATGCCGACATTGAAGTTAAAAAAGTTGATGCTAATGAAAAAATCGTCAATGCTTTGCAAGATGATTTGAACACACCGCTTGCAATATCAGTGTTGCATGAAATTGTAGGTAATCTTAATAAAGCAAAAAACACTCAAGAAAAATCGGCCTTAAAAAATGAGTTGCTGGCCAGTGCCGAACTGTTAGGTTTGTTGTATCAAGAACCCTCAATGTGGTTTAAAGGAAACACTTCCGACACTGATGATTTACAAATTGAAAAACTGATTGAAGCTCGTTTGGAAGCCAAAAAGAACAAAGATTGGGCAACAGCGGATAAAATCAGAAATGAGTTAAAAGAACAAAATATCATCTTAGAAGATACTCCAACCGGTACTACTTGGAAAAAAGCATAATATAAAAATGAGATATAACCAATTATTTATTTTTTACTAAATAATTAATGATTCCATACAAGCTGTTTAGTTCTTGTTCAGTCATTCGGTTGCGAGTAAAAATGTTATGTAAGTTGCGTAACAATATGGTTTTTTTTTGCTCATCAGCAAGATTTTTATAATCAATTAATTTATTTTCCCAAAAGTCAAAAAACTTCATCAGTTGTTCATTAGTGGCTAAGTGGGTTGCATTGGTTACAAATTCTTCACCCGATACATCTATTTGAGTTTTAAACCACTCATATCCTACAAGCAACACTGCCTGCGACAAATTAAGTGAAGTGTGTTCCGGATTTAGCGGAATTTCCACAATAGCTTTAGCAAGTGATATATCATCATTTTCAAGGCCTGTTCTTTCAGGACCAAACAAAATTCCACAATTTGCTCCGTTTTTGATGTTTTTGAACATATTTGATGCAGCTTTTTCTGCTGTAAATATTGTTTTGATTTGGTTTCTGCGCCGAGCCGTTGTGGCATAAACGTCTGTTAAATCGGCAATCGCTTCAATGGTAGAATTATAAACTTTGGCATTTTGTAAAATTTTTTCAGCGCCTGAGGAAGCTCTCACGGCAATTTGTGATAAATGGTTTTCTCTGGGACAAACAAGACGCAAATTATACAATCCGCAATTCATCATTGCACGTGCAGTCATACCCACGTTCTCAGCCATTTGCGGTTTTACCAATATAATCACCGGTTGATTGATATAAACAGTACTCATAAATTTAGTCAGTGCTTAAAATATCCATTGTGTTCATCAAGATATTATTAAAATCAAGTCCGCTGTAATCTTGAAAGATATTATAAACATTCGTGAACATCAAACTTAATGGGTCATCGCCGCTATTATCGGTAACATCTGACATTGCTTGAGTTAATGTTTCTTTATATTCGCTCGGCATGGCCTTAATTTTATCATTGTAACTTTCCGGAATTATATAGCCCATATTTCTTAAGTGGTCTAACATTACAATCATATTATGACGATTTACTTCAGGAGCTATCATCTCTTGACCTGATGCAGTGGTATAAGTTGTGGCTTCACCGATATAATTTAACTTTCCATGTTGCCCGCTCCCGCGCCAAGTTCTGACACCACTTCTGTCTCTGGCTCTGGCCCACGGGTCAACCGGTAATATATCCCCTCCTGTAGGTCCCTGATTGTAAACAGGTGCATTGACCACATCTGAACCTTGAGTGGAATTACCGATATCTTCTCCGAAATATCCGTCATTAGGAGACGGAGCTTGTGGCACCCAAGGATTAGCCGGCAATTGAGCAAACGAAAAACTCGCATAAAACATAACGCTCAAAGCAGCACATAAGGAATAATTCTTAATCATAACCGGTCTCCTAACTTATTATATTTTATATTATAGCACATATTTTCAAAAAATAATAGTTACAATATTGTTTCATTTTATAACTTATTTTTTAAGTGTTCAAGTTCTTCTTGCAGATGTTTAATCTGTATTTGCAGCTTTTTTATATCTTCGTCAACGGGGTCGGATAAGTTTTTATCCATACCATAAGCGCAAAATGTTTTTTGTTTGTTTATTTTCGATTCGGTAGAATGCGCCGGCACACCAACAACAGTCAAATTAGCTGCAACATCTTTTACCACAACAGCGTTTGAACCTATTTTAACATTGTTACCTATCTTAATCGGTCCCAAAACTTGTGCTCCCGAACCGATAATTACATTATTACCGATGGTTGGATGGCGTTTGCTCATAACTTTGCCATCTTTACTAAAAACCGTTGTGCCGCCCAAAGTTACATCGTGATACAATGTTACATTATCTCCGATTTCGGCAGTTTCACCAATAACAACTCCCATACCGTGATCAATGAAAAAACCTTTGCCGATTTTTGCATTCGGATGAATTTCTACACCTGTAAAAAATCGAGCAATCAGAGCTGATAATTTTGCTACAAATTTAAACCCTTTGTTCCATAACCAATGATTCATACGATGCAAACAAACAGCATGAAATCCGCTTGAAAAAACAACTGCCTGAAACTTTGAGGCAGTTGCAGGATCACGCAAAACTACTGCTTGCAAATCATCAAAAATTAAAGACTTGTTTTTTGTTTTCATTTTATGCTATATTCCCCTTAAAATTAATAATTTATTATCTAAGATAATGATATAATACTTAAAAATGGTAAATGAATAATAAAAAAGAAGAGAACATAAAATGGTAGAAGTTTTATTTAACGGTCATGCCGGTCGTTTGGAAGGTCGTTATCATAAGGGGGAGCGCCCTGATGCTCCGGTTGCTTTAATTTTGCATCCGCACCCGCAATATGGCGGCACAATGAACAACAAAGTTGTTTACACATTGTTCAGTTGTTTTCGTGACTTGGGCTTTTCAGTGTTGCGTTTTAATTTCAGAAGTGTCGGTCGTTCACAAGGTACATTTGAAGACGGCCCCGGCGAACTTTCTGATGCAAGCGCTGCTCTTGATTGGTTGCAACATCACAATCCTGATGCTCGCCAATGTTGGATTGCCGGTTATTCTTTTGGTTCTTGGATTGCTCTGCAACTTTTAATGCGCAGACCGGATATTAATAATTTTATTGCTGTTTCACCACCGGCTAACGAGAAAGATTTTAGCTTTTTGGCGCCTTGTCCCGCTTCAGGGCTGATTATTCAAGGCGGAGCTGATGAAATTGGCAATCCGGCAATGGTTACATCTTTGGCAAAAAGACTTAATATGCAACGACATGTTGATGTAGACTATGCCTTGATTGAAGAAGGTGACCATATGTATAACAATCATTTAGTTGATTTATATAAAGTATCCGGTAACTATATATTAGATGTGGTCAATCGGATAACTCCGCAAAAAAAACAACGAGGCCGACGTAGAAAATCAGAAACGATTGAAGATGAAACACTACTTTTGGAAGAAACCTCTCAAGATGATGTTTTTGATGACGATTTTGATGATGAAATTTAGTTTTCAGCCACAATATCGGGGATAATTTTTCCCCAACCGTAGTTATGTGAAGCCTCATTAATCTCAATAATGAGGCTTTTATTTTTTACAAAATTTTTCATCAATTCGGGTGTAATATTTTTATCTTTTTTACCAACATAATGTAATTGAGGTATTTGTGCAAAAATCTGACGATAATTTTCTAAGTTTAAAGACTCTGATAAAGCCGGCAAATTATGATATTGTGTCCAAGCCATATGGTCAAGATTTCCGGCAACGGTAATGATTTTTTCAATATTAATATCCGGACTAAACCTGCAACCTGTGCCCCACCCGAAAAGCCGATTAAAATCACCTCATTGCGATTGGCAATTTGTTTAATGGCCTCAGCAGTGGAACGAATTATTTCAGGGGCAAAACGAGCACTTGTCCAATGCCTTTTGAGCATATGGGATTTTTATCTAAAATATATTGGCAAGGCCTTGCTAAATATACTACATTCGGATTTGTATCCTTAAATGCAATATTTTTTAAAAAATCCGATTTAGGAGTCGGGTCGGCAGAAGGTTGCCCATGAAAATTAAAAGCATGACCGTCACCCTCAATATAAAGTTTAACAAGGCTTTGCGTATTGGTTATTTTTTGATAGGAGTATAGTGTAAAAGTATCGGTTATAATTTTCTTATACATAAAACCGTCCGGTGGCATAATATTATGCCCACAAGAAACATTAAACCAAACCAAACCAAACAAAACACAACATACATATTTTTTTCATAAGCCACACTCTAGCGCAAAAAAACCATTAAGGCAATATTGTAAATTCAGTTTTACCGATTAGATAAATTACCATTAATTGATATTTCGGAGAAAAATTATGGATGAAAGTAATAAAATCGGACTTATTCCGGCAACAATGCTTGTAGCCGGAAATATGATGGGCTCCGGTGTTTTTATGTTGCCGGCAAATTTGGCGGCCATCGGCTCAATTGCCATTTTCGGGTGGCTGATTACCATTGTCGGAGCCATTGCTTTGGCGCTTGTGTTTTCAAAGCTGACGCAGATTTACACTGCTGACGGCGGACCTTATGCTTATGCAAAAGGGGCTTTCGGAAATTATATGGGATACCAGACAAACCTTGTATATTGGCTGGCAAATGTAGTGGGAAATGTTGGTTTAGCCGTTGCAGGACTTGGCTATTTAACAACTTTTTTCCCCTCATTAAACGACCCTTTAATTATGGCATTTGCTCAAATAGCCGTAATTTGGTTTTTTACTTATGCCAATATTTTGGGTCCAAAAGTTGTCGGTCGTATTCAAAGTGCAACCACATCTTTGGCACTTGTACCTATTGTCGGAATGGCGATTTTCGGGTGGTTTTGGTTTAATGCCGAAACATATATGGAAGGGTGGAATGTTACCGGAAAAAGTGATATGAGTGCAATCGGTATGACCTTAAATTTTACCTTATGGGCCTTTATCGGAGTTGAAAGTGCTTCCGTTTCCACCGCCGTTGTAAAAAATCCGGCAAAAAATGTGCCTATAGCCACAGTTTGCGGTGTAATTTTGGCTGCCCTTTGCTATGTTTTAAGTTCTTCTGCCATTATGGGTATTATACCAAGTAAAGAACTGATTTCATCTTCGGCTCCATTTTCGCAAGCTGTCAGTATAGCGCTTGGGCAAAAGGCCGGAGATATTGTGGCATTATGTGCCGCCATCGGTTGTTTGGGTTCACTTGGCGGTTGGACACTTCTTGTCGGACAAACCGCAAAAGCTGCGGCTGAAGACGGCTTATTCGGTAAAGTGTTTGCTTGTACCAACAAAAAAGATGTACCCGCAGCAGGTTTGGCAATTGTGGCCGGTATTATGACAGTTCAGGTTTTGGCTACCATGTCTCCGACCGCATCGGAACAATTTGGTAAAATTGCTTCAATTGCCGTCATTATGACATTGTTGCCTTACATATATTCATCGGTCGCTATCAAAATTTTAGGCCGTGAACGAATGAGCGCAAATCAGGGTATATTTTATATGCTTGTCGGCTTGGTGGCAGCGTTTTATTCGATGGCGGCAATGATAGGCTCGGACCCCGAACAAACCAGATGGGCTTTGATGTTTGTTATTTCAACGGTTATTTTCTACGAACTGGCCGATAACCGAATATGGGAGTTAAAAGACCACGACAAACGCATACACTGTGTTGTACCGGCTTGGGTAAGATATATGGTATTAATAATTACGGTTGCGGCAATGGTTATTATGTTCTGGATTTCATTTGCCGATGACCACGATTTGGTTCAAAGATTTAAGAGCCACTTCCCGACTGTAGAACACTCGGATACTTTAGGTTAATGATAACAATAGGAGAAACAAATGATAGATGTAAAAAATCCGTTTGAAGTTAAAATCTTGCTCGTCTATGACAATTTAGGAGCCGAGAATGCAGCTTCAAGGGCGGTAAGAAAACTAAAAGAAGATTTGGAAACAGAGGGCTCAAACATCATAATTGCCGATAATTTGGAAGATGCCAGAGCCATATTTTATTCTGACCCGAGCATTCAATGTGTTTTAATTGGGGTTGAATGCAACAAATGTGCCAATACATTTTCCACACTTGAATATATCAGAGAACATAATTCAGGGGTTCCGATATACATAATGTCAAGCCGTAATATGGCATCACAAATTCCGGCAAACATATTAGATAAAGTCAGCGATTTTATATGGCTTTTGGAAGACACACTGGAATTTATCAGCGGACGCATTCAGGCTTCCATTGAAAGATATCGTAAATTTATTTTACCGCCGATGTTTAAAGCCTTAGCAAAATTTGCCAAAGTACACGAATATTCTTGGCACACTCCAGGTCATACCGGCGGAACGGCCTTTTTAAAATCGGCTGCTGGAAGAGACTTTTTTAACTTTTTCGGCGAACAAATTTTTCGTTCCGACTTGTCAATTTCGGTTGGCGAATTGGGCTCAATGCTTGACCATTCGGGGCCAATCGGAGAAAGTGAAAAATATATGGCCGAGGTTTTTAACTCCACCAGAAGTTACCATGTAACCAATGGTTCTTCAACTTCAAATCGCATTATCTTAATGGCAAGTGTAACCAGAAACGACATTTGTTTGTGTGACCGAAACTGCCATAAATCGGTTGAACATGCAATGACATTATCGGGGGCAATTCCGACCTATATGGTGCCGTCACGCAACCAATATGGAATTATCGGCCCAATTTTGTCCAATCGGTTGACCAAAGAAGCCATAGATAAAAGCATACAAGAAAATCCGCTTGTTAAAGAAGGGATAAATCACACTCCTCGTCATGCAATTATTACAAACTCAACTTATGACGGATTGTGTTACAATGTTACCACAGTCAAAAACTTATTAAAACAAAGTGTTGACAGGCTTCATTTTGATGAGGCATGGTATGGTTATGCAAGGTTTAACCCGATGTATGAAAACAGATATGCAATGTGTTATAACCCAAAAACATATTCTAAAAATGAGCCGACAATTTTTGCAACACAATCAACGCATAAGCTTTTGGCTGCCTTTTCACAAGCTTCAATGATACATATCTTAGATGGTAAAAACTCCATCAGTCATGAAAGATTTAATGAATCTTTGATGATGCACTCATCAACATCACCATTTTATGCCATTATTGCTTCAAATGATATAAGTGCAGCCATGATGGACAATAAAGGAGGTTTAACTTTAACCGAAATGTCCATAAGAGAAGCTGTAAGTTTCAGAAAAACAGTTGCTCGTATCCACAATGAAAAAACATCAAACAACGATTGGTTCTTTAATATATGGCAACCACCGATGATAAGAACACCAAACGGTGAAAAAGTGTTATTTTTTGAAGCTGATGACGAACTTTTGATTACAAATCCGGATTGTTGGGTTTTACATCCGAATGATATATGGCACGGCTTTGGCGACATTGAAGACGGCTATTGTATGTTAGACCCGATAAAAGTTTCGGTAACGACCCCAGGTGTTATGCCCGATTCCACACTTGCCGATTGGGGAATTCCGGCAGCTTTGTTGACTGCTTATCTTGATAACAAAGGAATTGTGGTAGAAAAAACCACTGACTTTACTTGTTTGTTCTTGTTCTCACTTGGTGTTACCAAAGGAAAATGGGGAACTTTGTTAAACGCAATGTTTGAGTTTAAACAAGATTATGACAACAACACCCGTATTAGCCGTATTATGCCAAAGATTTACCATGCCGATGAAAAACACTATAAAGATATGGGCTTAAAAGATTTGGCAAATGAAATGTTTGCGGCGATGAAAGAGTTACAAACCACAAAATCTATGGCAGAGGCTTTTTCGGTATTACCGCATCCTGATTTATCACCGGTTGAAACATATGAAGAATTGGTAAAAAATCATGTTGAGGCCTTAACCTTAGATGAAATGGCCAACAAAACGGTTGCCACATCTGTTGTTCCTTATCCGCCCGGAATTCCTTTATTAATGCCCGGTGAAAATGCCGGAGCAATTGATGGTAAATTGTTAAAATATCTTAAAGCCTTGGAAGCTTTTGATAAAAAGTTTGCAGGATTTACGCACGATACACATGGTGTGGAAGTCTCAGAAGACGGAACATACAGAGTGCTTTGCTTGAAAAACGTATAACAAAAGGGGCGGTATAAACTGCCCCTTAAAACTATCCTAAATCGGATAAATCAGGTTTTTTATAATTCGGTCCTTTTAAAAACTTACCGTCGGCTCTTTTTAGAGGTTTGCCGTCAACAAGTTTTGACATATTGCTGTTGTGAACTCTTTGAAAAACTTCTTCCATTGGGATACCGAGGCTTACTACCATACCGCTTAAAACATATTGTAAATCAGCAAGTTCTTTAAACATCTTCAACTTAGTCTCTTTTAAAATTGTGCCTGTAATTTTTAGCTCATCAATAAGTGTGTTTATTTCAACATTGAGCTCGTCGGTTTCTTCATTGATAAGTTTTTGCCTTAAAGTTAATAAATTAACCGAATAAGCATCGTCTATGCTAAGCTCCATTGCTTTGTGACACTCTTTTACCAGTTCTTCATATTTGTTCATATCGTATAAGTCCTTAAATTTTTTTGCTAAATCGGTTTTATGAGAGATGATAAAAAATGTCAATAAAAAACCGCCTCTTGTGAGGCGGTAAGTTTTGATTAATATGTATATGTTATGGTGAATGAGCCGGTGTAAGTATCAGCTTTAACATCGGCAGGGAAAATGGGCATTCCACGCACTTCACTTCCACTAGCATATAAATAAGCTTGTATAGTTTGTTTATGAGTTGTTCCTGTTAAATCAATTCTATTAGGAAATGTGGCATAGTCGCTTGAAAAATCTACATCGTAGCAGGATATATAACTAGTCTCAGGAATATCAAAATTGATTATGTCTGAAGAATCATAATAAGGGCTACTAGTATCCATAGCCATTATATCAATAGGATTATTGCCTTCTTTTATCGTAAAAGTTCCCATATTTAAGGTATAGCTGGCACATTGTAATACTTTTGCTACACTAACGGTTGCTTCAGCTGTTATTTCTGCGTAATCGGTTGTTGCATTTACATTTGTTGCAGCCATGATGGCTACGGCAGATAAAAGAAAATATTTTCTCATAATTTTAAATCCTTTACAAAAATTAAGTTTAAGTACATTTGAAAAGCTAAAAATTAGCCTCTCAGGTCGCATCATAAACCGTTTTTTTTTGCAAGTAAAAAGAGTCTTTGTGAATATTTAAATCAAATTTGAGGTAAAAACAAACCTCTCTTAATGAGAGGCTTGAAATATAATATAATTTAATTTTTTTTCTTTAATAAGTGATATTGAGCTAAAGCTAAAACTACCAAATACGGAATAAAAATTTCAATACTTTCTTCTAAAAGCGACCATATTTCAATTTGCGATTGCGGTAACGAAACATCATTATGAGCATCTCGCCAATTTCCGGGAAATCTATCGGCAAATTTTGAAAATACCAATACTGAACAAAATACTGCAATGGTCCAAGTTACGGTATTAAACTTAAAAAAAGATATTATAAGATGCTTGGCATATTTAATCAGCAGATATAAAACCGCCCCAAAAATAATCAGCAATAGTATACCAAAAACAATTTTTTCACCTATCGGATTTTCTGGTTTTAAGAAAAAACGCGATTTAAAAGGTGTCGTATCTGTTTTTGAAAGATGATGTTGGATGCCGGCCTCACGCAAATATGCGGTCATACCTAAAAATAAATATATTCCCCAAGATGTAATTTTATCAGTATAATCTTTACTGAAATATAACAATGCCGCAAGCATAAACATATAACCTATATTGGTTAAAACGTCTATTATTTGACCGTCAAAAGTGAGTTGATATTTTTGATCCGGAAAATAAATCAATACAATGGCAAGCAAAACAAACCAACACAGTATAAAAATAACAGGTGCGAAAAATGGTGATAAAAAAACTTTTTTCATGATAAGTAGTCCTTTAAAAAATTATTTTGTAAAGACTATACACTACAAAGTTTTTTTTGATAAGTGTTTTTTGAAGCTAAGTGCATAACATACACAAATTTTGCTAAGTTATAGATTGTTTTTTTTATATTTTTGATTATATCCTCAAGAGGAGAAAAAATATGAGATATATATTGTTTGTATGTATGCTAGTTATAAGCTGTGCAAACCATCAACAGCGTATAAAATCTGATATATATTTAACCGAAGCAAATAATAGAAAAATAGGTACTGTTTGGTTTAAAGATACATTTAACGGGCTTTTAGTTGAAGTAAGTCTAACAAATTTACCACAGGGAAAACATGGTTTTCATGTCCATGAATATCCGGACTGTGCAGCAGTTACAAATAAAAATGGTCAAATAGAGTTTGCACACAAAGCCGGAGGGCATTACGATCCATATAAAACCGGTAAACATCTCGGACCTAACGGCGGTGGACACTTAGGAGATTTGCCATATTTAATGGTTGATTCTGACGGTTCGGTAAAACGAAAGTTTTATATCAAAAACGTAAAAGTAAAAGATTTTAAAAATCGTTCAATTATGATACATTCCGGTGGAGATAATTATAAAGATAATCCTTTACCTCTTGGCGGTGGTGGTAAAAGAATTGCTTGCGGAATAATTTAATACCTCAAAATTGATTTAAATATTCACAAAGACTCTTTTTACTTGCAAAAAAAAAACGGTTTATGATGCATCTTGAAAGGTTAATTTTGATTCCTTTCAAGTACATTTAAACTTAATTTTTGTAAAGGATACAAATTATGAGAAAATATTTTCTTCTTACTGCTGCGGCTTTGATGATGGCAACAAATGTTGATGCTGAAAGTAATGCATATTCAGAATTAGCGGTTAATGTTACTATTGCACACGCAAATGAAGTTAATTGTTCTGATGTGAATTTTGGCACTCTTTATTTAAAAGCCGGTCATGGCGATGTAAATGTTAGACTAATTAATGATGTAACTACGGAAAGTGACAGTCCTGATTTTGTAAGTGCTGATGCCCCAGAGGCTGCTTATTGTCAATTAGATGCAGCATCTGTCATGTATTTTTCATCTGAAACTGTAACCCTAAGTGCAGAGGGCGAATCAAAAGTTTTAACATTTAAGCCTGAACAATGGGAGTATAACTCAATTAATGGAACTTTATCCATTCCTGCGGGTGTAACTCCTACAAGTTATACCGGATCATTTGAGGTAACATTTCTTTCTGCATAGTAATTTGCCGCCTCGGGCTTAATAACCTCGAGGCGGTTTTTTAATATGTTTTTTTATTTACATTGATTGTCTTTCCATATTCCCAGACATTGATGACAAGCTTCTTCAGATAAATTCTTTTTATCTTCCGGACAAAGCATACTGAACGGATTGCTTATTTTATCTATATATCGCAATCCTAAGCAAGGATTTTGCGCAGTATCCCAAATTTTATCCTGATTAAAACTCATATCAATAGGCGTGGTTTCATCGCAACTCCAACATAATAAAAATTTATCCATTAAGGGACGCTCTGTCGGACACTTTGTCACACTTACCACTTCGGTTTGCGAAACATATAAAATTGTGCGATTAGGACATTGTTGTATGCAATTTTTATCTTGGGCACAAGATGGCGATATAAAAACCGGAGCTGTTGTGTCACATGAATAGCAATCATCATTATGAATGCCGTAAAAATATCCGTCTTTTTTGCAATTTTCCCTTGAAGTATTTTCCGAATCAAAAAACAATTTTGGAAAATTAAGTGTATTATCATCTGTTAATTGACAGGTTTTGTAATATTTACCCTTACGATAAAATCTGTTCGGGCAATGTGTGACACAGTTTTGCTCATGTCCCATCTGTAAAGTATAAGCGGAGTTACAATCAAAACATTCTCCCGAAATTAAAAAAACACAATTTTCAGGATATTTTGCTTGAGTTTCAAAATATCCCATACAAATAAAAACAAGAATCACTGTTTTAAACATATTTTTTATATCAATCATAATTACAATGCTCCTTACTTATTTCATAAACATTTAATCCCGGATACATATTATCAAGTGTTCTTTTGTTCCTACCAAAATCAACTCCACAACGCCATGCCTCATTAGCCGCTTGTTTCCAATTATTTTGTAAAATAGCATCACGCATATTAACATATTTATCAAACTTAGGTTGGCCTAAATTATATATCATATCCATTAAATATTTCTGCCTGCCTTGAGTATAACTATGATAATCAGGATATTTTGATAACATATGATTATATCCTTGCGTATATAACATTTTCATTATACGGTCATTTTCTTCTTGCGCAATGCGAATATTTGATTTGTTCTCATAAAAAGACGGTTTACCATTATGTAAATACGATTCTTTTAATTTTTCCATTTCTGATTGTAATTCTTCATCACTTAAAATGTTTCCGGTTTGAGCATGATATAATTGTACATTTGGAATATCTTCAATGTTTATACCGCAACCTATGGTAGTTTTTGGTGGCTTAGCTGTATCTAAATAGGCATATGGTATAAATCCACCTTCATTTTCACACAAATCATTTTTATCACGATTAAAATAGTAATCAACATTTCTATCATAAGTGTCATAATAACTAGTATCGGCTACAACACCGGAATAGTTATTTTGAGCATACTTAATACCCTGTTCTGTCATATTATTTGGTTTTAAAAAATTATCATAATCTGGGGTTAATGTTCTCATTATATTATTTTTCCAACCAATACCATGCCAACCTCCATACATAGTATCATAGTATCTTTGCCGATTGGCATATTCTTTAAGCTTATTAAGAAAATTCTTATTCGAATATCCTGTGTCGTAAGTTTGTTCATAAGATTGATATTTTGGATAATTATACATATTTTTTTCCTTTCAAAAATTATTGTTATTTTCATTACAAAATTTGTTATAACACGAAAAATCCAAAATATCAATAAAAATATATTAAAAACAATATTTTCGGCATTTACATTAATATATTTCAAAAGTAAAAAACAAAGTCACCACTGATTTTTGTAGTTAGCAAAAATGTCTTGGGGCCTTCGAATTAATACTAATCGGAAAATATTTGTTTTTTATTCTCATACTTTGCAACCACCTCCTAACTGTCACTCCGGCACTTGATGCCGGAGTCCAGGTGGTAATATAGCTAAATTATTCCCTGGATACCGGTGTCTATTCCAAGCTAAAGCTTGGGCACCGGTATGACAGTAAAGGAGGCAACACCTCTACACCATTTTTGATTTAAATTCACATTAAGACTCTTTTTACTTGCAAAAAAAAAAAACGGTTTAAGATGCGACCTGAGAGGCTAATTTTTAGCTTTTCAAATGTACTTAAACTTAATTTTTATAGAAAGGATATAAATTATGAGAAAATATTTTCTTTTGAGCGCAATTGCACTCTTGGCAACAAGCACCGCAAACGCTGACAATTATGCTGAAATTGAAATGACTGCAAAAATTACGGAGGCTGATAGTATTACTTGTTCACCTTTAAATTTCGGTCATATTGTTCTTGACAACAAAAACGATGGTAATGAGGGTAATATTAAAATACTTTTTGATGACTTTGAAATAACAGATAACGGAGGTGGTAAAAGGATTGTAGCAGTTAATGGTTCGTCTGCTGCAATTTGTGATATTAGTAATAGCTCTACTATTACCTTTCCAAATGATGCAAAAATTACTGGACCTAATGGCGATTTAACCGTAGGCGATTTCCAAGCATATTATGACGAGTATACAGGCGATGTATATCGTATTGGAGCAACTCTTTATATTCCCGGTTCAGCAGATACAGAAATGGAAAGCTTAGCAGGTGAGTACACCGGTTCATTTACTTTAACTGTAACTTACTAATTTTTAATATTCCAACCGCTCTTTGAGTTTTTCAAGGAGCGGTTTTTAATTTGCAATAACAAAACCTAAACTGAGCAGTAAAATTAATGACAGTAAGCATAATTCTGTACGATTATTAAACAAACGAAACAAGATCGCAATAAAAATAATCGGTATAAAAAATAATAAAACTCCAAAAAATGAATTTAGATACACTTGCCAATTTACCATGTTAAAAGCGTTTGCGCTAAGCCAAAGCAGATATCCCCACATTAATCCGAATAATACTCCGATTTCACAAATTCGCCAAACAGTTTTCGGATTAAAACCGACTATCAGTCTGCGAACATAGTCAAACAAAGTATATAAAACAAAATAAAAAATATATCCGACCAAAAACTCTAAAGTAAATCGGCAAGGTTCATTGTCTATAATCCATTGATAAATCTGCCCTTCCTGCCATAAATAATAATCACATCTTGAACCTTGCGTATTGGTATCAAGCCCCATCTGAAAAATATTTATGCTTGCAAATATTATTAATAAACACCAGATTAAATATGTTATCGGTCGCAATTTAATCAATATATCTTTTGATGCACTTTTCGTCATTTATCTAACCTCATTTATATTTACACACAGGCTAAAACCGAAAACAATATCGGTGATAAAAAAATAAGCTTTGCCAATGTGGGGATTTTTCACATTACCGGTAATGTTTATGACTCGCATTTGATATTCCTTATTTTAGATACTACCTTAAATATCCCTGCCAATGTTAAAGCAGGTGAATACACAGATTCAGTTACTATCACACGCACCCACTAAATTTTATCTACAACAAAGACCTGATAAAATCAGGTCTTTGTTTTCACTCCACTGTTGCCTCGATGAGTCTGTCCAAATTATCGGTTTGGTTTTCTTTATAGCCCTCAAAGTTTTCGGTTTCTTCTTCCGATTTTGTTACCACTTTTTCAATTTGCGGTTGTGCCAATTTTTCAAACAGTTCATCTATGGCTTTTTGTTCGGCATCTTTTTTTATTTCTTCAGCTTTTTGTTCGGTTTCATCTTTTTTTATCTTAATCAGATTTTTGGTTTCTTCGGGAATCAACCCCTCAATCGGTTTGGCAAATTCGCCGGCAAGTTGAAAATATCTCGACTCTTTAAACATTCCTTCCTTGCTTTCCTCGGGCAACACCCACGAAAGCAAAATATTAAACAATATCACAATCAAACAAGCTCTTACGACACCAAAAAGCAAGCCTAAAACTCTATCTAATGCGCTTAATTTACTCGAGCGAATTTTGCCGATAAGCTTGTCGGTAGTCAGCAGCCACACAACATAAAACACAATCAGCACCGCCAAAGCGGTCACAATTGAGGCCATCATCGAACTTGCAATATAATTCTTGGCAATCGGGGTTAAAATCGGCAACATATAAAATACAACAACCGCTGCCAAAGTCCACCCCACAATTGACAACACTTCTTTTACCAAACCTCTAAACAATGCAATTAGGGCCGAAACAGCCGTAATAATCAAGATAACAACATCTAAATTGTTCAATGGTTGCATTAATTTTATCTCCTAATTAAACCAATTTATCAAACGATTGACATTGCCGATTTCATAATATGACATTATATCGGACTTCTTTTCTTTACCGAACGATGTCGGCACAATTGCATTTGAAAAACCTAACTTACAAGCTTCTTTTAACCTGAGTGACGGTTGTGTCACGGCTCTGATTTCACCCGATAAACCGATTTCACCAAATACAACCATATCTGCCGGCAAAGGCTTATTGGTAAGTGAAGATATAACCGCCATTGCCACCGCCAAATCAGCCGCCGGTTCCGAAATTTTTAATCCGCCGGCAATATTTAAATATACATCTTGCGAGCTGAAATTCATACCGCATCTGGCTTCCAAAACCGCCAAAACCATTGCCAATCGGTTTGAATCCCACCCGACAACCGCTCTTTTGGGGCTCGAATATCCGCTTTGGCTGACAAGTGCCTGAATTTCTACCAAAACCGGCCTTGAGCCCTCAATACCGGCAAAAACGCACGAGCCGGAAACATTTCCTTGCCTTTCTGCCAAGAACAATGCCGACGGATTTTCGACCTCAACAAGTCCTTTATCTTGCATTTCAAAAACACCGATTTCATCAGTTGCACCATAGCGATTTTTAACCGCACGCAAAATGCGGAAATGGTGTCCTCTTTCACCTTCAAAATATAAAACCGTATCAACCATATGTTCCAAAATTCTTGGACCGGCAATTGCGCCCTGCTTGGTAACATGCCCCACCAAAAACAATACAAAACCCTTGCGCTTGGCAAGTTTAATCAGTTCATATGCACAAGCTCTTACTTGAGAAACACTCCCCGGAGTCGATTCGACATTTTCCAAATACATCGTCTGAATAGAATCTATTATCACAACAGTCGGATTTGCTTTTTCAACGGTTGCCACAATATCTTTCACCTCGGTTGTACTAGCAAGTTTAACCGGCGAATTTGCAAGCCCCAACCTTTGCGCCCTAATTCTGACTTGGTCAATAGCTTCCTCACCAGATATATAAAAGCATTCATAATCTTTGCTCAAATTGGCAACTCCGGCACATACCTGCAACAACAAAGTCGATTTTCCGATTCCAGGGTCTCCACCGACCAAAATTGCCGAACCGGGGACTAAACCGCCACCTGTAACTCGGTCAATTTCTTTAATATTGGTTTTTAGACGGTCATAAGTTTGAGCATTACCGCTTAATGGTACAAATTCTATCATTTCACCTTTTTTCTTATTGGGCAAAATAGAAAACCCGCCGCCCTGAAGTTTTTCTTCTTCAATAGTATTCCACTGTTCGCAAGAGTCACATTTTCCCTGCCATTTAGGATAAACCGCGCCGCACTGATTACAAACATATTCCACAATTGACTTTTTTGCCATATCTTATACTTCCACCTTAATCGGTCCTTGCGAACACCCGTTTATAAACTGTTGCACATACGGATTGTCGGTTTTATCCATTTCTTTAACCGTACCCTGCCATATAATTTTTCCCTTATATAACATTGCCACCTTATCGGCAATTTTCCTGACCGATGCCATATCATGGGTGATGGTAAGTGTTGTTGCCCCCAATCCTTTAGCCGATTCGACAATCAAATCATTAATCACATCGGCCATAATCGGGTCAAGTCCGGTGGTAGGCTCATCAAAAAAGATTATTTCAGGTTTTGTGATAATAGCTCGTGCCAAGCCTACTCTTTTTTGCATTCCACCCGATAATTCAGATGGTGACAAATCAGCCACATCGGGAGCAAGGCCTACTTGTCTTAAAACCCTGATAGCTTCAACTTTTGCTTTTTCTCTGGCCACTTTTTTATTTTCCAAAAGCGAAAATGCCACATTTTCCCACACACTCAAACTGTCAAACAATGCTCCGCCCTGAAAAAGCATACCCATTTTAGAATGAAAATCTTTCAATTTATTGCCTTTGGCTCCGACAGTTTCCGCATCATCAATTTTTATCGACCCCATATCCGGTATCAACAGTCCTTGAATACATTTTATCAACACCGATTTTCCCGTACCCGAACCGCCGATTACCACCAGAGATTTTCCGGCCTCGACATCTAAATCAACCCCATTTAAAACTTTTTTCTTGCCAAAAGCTTTGTGTAAATTACGAATTGAAATTTTTACTTCTTTTGCCATTTAAACCTCGCCTATTTTGAGAAGAAAACTTCGGTTAAGATATAGTTGAAAATCAAAATCAAGATAGAAGCTGAAACAACCGCATTGGTTGTTGCCTCACCCACTCCCTGCGCTCCGCCTTTTGATTTATAGCCGTTGTAACAACCCATCAAAGAAATAATAAAGCCAAACACTGCCGCTTTGGTAAGTCCTGAGATTATATCTATTGCTTCCATATTTTCAAAAGTTGAGTTTATATAATTTGCCGGATTAAACCCGAGCTTAAACACACCTACAACATAGCCGCCGAAAATTCCGATAACATCACCGATTAAAACCAAAATCGGCAACACAATCACACCGGCCCATAAACGAGGTGCAACCAAATATTTAAACGGATTTGTAGATAATGTTACCAATGCGTCAATTTGCTCGGTTACACGCATTGTACCAATCTCAGCCGCCATCGCCGCTCCGATTCTTCCTGCTACCATCAAAGCAGACAATACTGGTGCAAGCTCTCTTGTAACCGAAATCAAAACCACCGAAGCTATCGCACTTTCGGCTCCAAAACGAGCAAACCCCGAATAACTTTGCAAAGCTATCACCATACCGGCAAAAATGGTGGTAAGTCCAACCACCGGCAATGAATAAAAACCCATATCCAAAAGCTGACGAACAAAATTTTTCAAATAAAACGGCGGAACAAAACAATGATATAAAGCTTTTAATACAAATTGAGTCAACTCGCCCAATCTGATAATAAACTTAACCAGGGGTTTACCCAAAGTTCTTAAAAAAAGTTCGAATTGTTTGCGTCTATTAATGGTTTTAGGTGGCATATTCTTATCCTTTTTACATCAATCAATATGCGCATTGTATGTTCTTTTTGCCTAATTTTCAAGGATACCTTTTAATTTTATAACAATCTTATCAACGACAGAAACTTCAAAAGGATATAAATCTGCCAACGGTATTTTCACACCCCTGATTTCATAAAATTTTTCTTCCGGCATTCGTCCAATTTTTTTTATATCATCTGCCAAATTTATCACCAAACGCACAGGTGCAGTTTGCATATATTTTTGTTTTATTATCCCGATTCCCCGAACTTCCAACATTCCCTTAATGTTTTCCGGAGCACTGGCAAAAACCTGATTATCTCGAGCACAAACATCAACCCTGTCATCTGATACCAAAACCGCATTTTTATTTTCGATAAGCCTTAAAGCTAAATCAGACTTACCGACACCCGATTTACCCAAAATTAAAATGCCGTTTCCGTTTATTGCCACGCAAGTTGCATAAATGTTATTTATCATCAATTATATCCGGTTTAATTTTAGCCTTAAGCAAACGATTTTTCTTTTTTTCCGATTTAACTTCAATTTCAATACGCCTTCTGTCTTGAGATAACGAAACAATGTTTACCTTAAAACAATCTCGTGGCAAATACGGTCCCATTTTTTCCGGCCACTCAACCAAACTTACCGCTTGAGCAAAAGCTTCCTCAATGTTAAGCTCCCAAATTTCTTCAGCCGATTTTAACCTGTACAAATCATAATGATAAATATCAAAACTCGGAGCTTCATATACTTGCACAAGAGTAAATGTAGGGCTTGGCACTTCCTCAATTGATGTAAGATTTTTTATAAAAGCACGACTGAACACACTTTTTCCCACACCGAGCGTGCCAAAAAGAGCCCAAATATCTTGCGAAGTGCTGATTTCGGAAAGCGCTCTTGCTAAATTTTGAGTTTCTTCTTGTGTATTGCAATTATAAATATACATCATATTCCAAACATATTTTTCTTTTTTGGGGCAACCACTTTTATTTTTGCCTTACGATTTTGCATTTTGCGCCAATCCCATGGCATATAAAACTGTCCTTGCCATAATCCCCTTCTATTTTCTTTAGCTTGTACCTCATAAGGATAATAAATGTCTGTTATTTTCACATTAGCCACCGCCCAACCGGCATTGACAAGTGCGGCACCCAAATCATATGGACCGTAAGAACAAGTTCCTTCCATATCACCTTTGGTGTTTTGCCTGATTACATGACACTCAAGCTCGTTTTCACCAATCCAATTTTTAAGCCACATTGCAGCCTCTCTACCGCAATTATACGATCTTCCGTTTTTATTTGCACAGGTTTGGTTTGATTCGGGCGCATCAATTCCAAACAGCTTAAAATATTTTCCATACATAATTAAAGTATCGGCATTTACTACTCTTACTGAGCCATAAACAACCGGATAATCATTAGGATTAAACTGTTTTGGTTGCTGCGCAGGAGCTTGCTTACCCGAAATTGCCGACAACACATTATCAATAAAACCTGCTGAGGTTACTTGTCCTTGTTGCTGTTGAACAGGTGCCGTTTGTTGCTTAACATCATCGGAAGCAGATTGCATATTTTCAAACAATGTTGCGTCAACATAACCACTTTGAGTATCATCTTTAAGTTTATTATCTTCAAATTCCGGCTTAAACGTATCTTGTGCTGGTGGTTGATTGTTTTCTACCGAAGGCATTGGTGCAACATTGTTTTGTGATGCTTGTGATGTTGTTTCTCTACCGATAAATTTTAAAATTGCATCTCCGACACCAGATAAACCATTGTTAAACATTCCAAAAGAATACATCATAAACAACACAATAACCGATATTATCAAAAATGACGGAAAACAACCGACCACTCGCCAAACCATCTTACCGAAAACATATAAAATCACCAAACCGATTATAATACCGAAAAAACCCAGACCTTGCATAAGAAGACTATTGCTTTGAGTTCCGGCTCCACCTAAAGAAATCAAAAACAAAAAGCCCAAACCTAAAAACAATTTTTTCATAAAAAACATAGCCCATCCTTATATAATAAAACTGTAGTTATTAGAACACATAAAAAAGTATATTGCAATATTTTATTGATACAGCTTGGGTAAAGGTATTTTCCTTTTATCTGTTTTTTTCGCTTTTTTTACTATTTTGTTGTACAAATCAGCAAAAATTTTTGCATTAAAACTTTTCTCATCTTTCGGATTGTACAATTTATCAATAATGATATCAATCTGCTCGGAAAATTTTTCATCTTCGACGGCAGTTGCTACATCTTTTAATGTAGTGATATTTTTTTGAGGATAAAAACCCGTCGCCCAAGATATTAGGGCATCTCTTAAACCTCTAAAATCATTTTCATATGCTTTTTTAACAATAAAATCAGGATATGCTCTTGTTTCACAATGTGGTTTTTCACCTTTAAATTTTCGACACTTGAAAACTTGATATCCCAATAACATTCCTAACAACAAAACTGCTATAAGCAACGATACCAGTTGTGTCAATGTGAGCATTTGTTTATCATCTTTTACATTCTCATTTTCTGTATTTTCCGTCGTTTGAAGCTCAGGTTCTTTTCCAATTGTTGTAATATTCGGATTCTTTTTTACAAAAATTGTAACTTCCGGCACTTGTGCGGTTTCCGGTTTTAAAGTTTTTATATTAAACCACTCAACTTCAATTGCCGGTAACATAACTTCTCCCGACTTTTCCGGAATATAAACATTTACCGTTTTTTTGATTGCCACAGGTTCACCGTCAATAAGTTCAGTAGAGTTTGTACTTCTTTGTGGGTATTGCTTTAGACTCTCGGTATCTTGAAAATCAAACTCGGGAAGTTGCGTATCTATAACTCCGACGGCTTTTAAAACAATTTCTCTGCTGAAAGCCTCACCTTCCACAAATTCGGGTTTATCAATGAAATCGGCGCTAACCATAACATCTTTTGCAGGCAACCACCAATTTCTTCCATAATCAGTCGGCACCGATTTTATATCAATTTGTTTTTTTGGCGCCACCAAATTGATCGGAACTTCAAAACCAAATCCGGACGGAAAACCAACATTAAGATTTAATATATTGCCCGAAAAAATTCCTCCTCCCGAGTTGGAAACCGTATAACCGTTGAAACGAACGGTCGGAATGAAAAGTCTTCCGCTTTTTTGCGCAAATAAAACATATTTAAAAATTATATCTCTGACACTGTTTCCATTTTCATATCTTGAAACCACGTCAGGTTGTCCCAAACTCTTAATTATCCATTCATCGCTATTATCAAAAACAGGCTCTCCTCCTTGCAAACCGCCAATATCGGTAACAACAACATTTACCGGTATTTGCTCTTGCACATAATAGCTTTTTTTAGCATCAAATTCGGTTTTAATTTTATATTTTTGTTCTCCAAGTTGTTCATCAACAACCGCTCCTTCAGATAATATTTCAATTTCAATTTCATTTGAAATATCATTTCCAACCTTAATTGCCGGAATTTTTTGTTTTCCGGTCTTGTTGGCCGAAATTCCTATTTGCCATTTGGTAGTACTTGTAACCCTTGAATTTACAACATAAGTGCTTTTAGAAGAAGATGTAGAATACACAGTATAATCATCATCTAAAACACTTAAATCCGGCTTCTCATTGGTGTTTTCATCAGCACTTATCGTTAACACAAAAACCTCATCAACCGGCACGATATTTCTGTTTACTGACGCGGTTATATTGGCAGCTTCGCAACCAAAACCAAACAACATACCAAACAAAAATGCAACATATTTCATATCAATCTCCATACCTGTTTTTTAAATATTCTTTTTGGATAAATGCTCGTATCAGTCCACCCTTATCTTCGGGAACTTCTCTGAATTTTTGAATTTTTGCATGAACTTCTTCATCATATTTTTCATCATTGGAACCTTGCTTTGCTCCCATCTTCGGAGCTTTTTGTTCTTCAGCACTCTGCTCGGTTTTCTGATTTTGTTTTGATTGATTTTCTTTTGAATTGTCATCACCTTTTTTATCGTTATTTTCTTCATCTGCTTGCGCCGATGACATCACATTTTGTGCTTTTGCCTCTTGATTGTCCTTATTTTCTTCCTGATTATCATCTTGTTTTGCACTTTGGTTCTGCTGATTTTGCTGATTATTATCCCGATTTTCATTGTTATCGGATTTTTGTTTTTGCTCATTGTTTTGCTTGTTATCTTGCTTTTGATTTTTTGATTTATTTTGCTGTTGTTTTTTTAAATACTCCCAATTATACTTTGCATCTTCGTGAGATTTATCTTGTTGCAAAATATTTTCATAAACTTTGATAGCTTCATCAATTTTTCCGCTTTTAGCCAGTGCATTGCCGTAATTATACATCGATTCGACATCTGTTTTGCCTTCAAAAAGCTTAACGGCATCTGCATAATTTCCGGCCTTGTAATGTGCTGCTCCTTTCCATTTTTGATTTTTAAACATTAAAGCGGCTTTTTCATAATCCTTATTTTTAAAACTTCTCATTGCCGAAAAATTATCCCCCGACCAAAAACCGGCATAGGCATTAAAAGATATGCTTAAAAACAATAAAACCATCAACACCCCTTTTCTGAAAAAGCCCAAACAACAAAGCGCCGGAATAATTAACATATACCAACCAAAATCGAGCCAGTCGGCAGTGTTATTTTTGCTTTTTTGATAATTTTCTTTTTGCTTTTGTATATCATCAATAAGTACTTTTATATTTTCTCCGTCTTGCAAATATATTCCGTTACCGTCATTTGCAATTTGTTTTAATTTATCATTTTTTTCCGAGCTCACATTTACAATATGTACCTTGTTGAAGTTTTTTACCGCCGATTTTGCCGCATCAACCGCTAAAGAAAAGCTCATCGGAGACTGTGCCGTAAAAACAACTATATCTCCATTTTCATAACCTGCCGATTTAATTTTTTCATCAGCCATTTTTATGGCTCTGTCAAGTCTGTCACCGTTTACAGGCATAATATCCGTATTAAGCGCATCTGATAAATTTATTATCAACTGACTGTCTGATGATAACGGCGAGACCAAAAACGGCTCATTAGTATAAACTATCAAAGCGCTTTGGACTGATCCCAGCTCTTTTAACAATTGTCCGATTTTTAATTTTGCTTTGCTCAGCCTGTCGGGTTTTACATCGGTTTTCATCATATCAGATGACATATTAAGCACAATCATTACCGGCACGTTGTTATCAAGAGCCGGTAGGTCTGTTTTTTTCCATGTCGGACCGGCAGCGGAAAATATGGAACAAATCAACCCAAAATACAGCAAAGCCACTCCCAATTTGCGTTTAGAGTTTTTTTTCTTAATCAGCAGATAATCCAACAAATTTTTATCACAAACCTTTTCCCAAGAGCTTACATTTTCGTTATTTTTAAAAATATAAAAATAAAACATAAAGGGAATAACTAAAAACAACAAAACCCATAGACGCAAAAAATGAAAATTTGTTATAAACTCAATAAACATTTATTGCCTCCTGAATATAAAAATCAAAACCGAAGCCAGCAACACTGCCGCCAAAAGAGGTATATAATAGAGCTCTTGGCGAGGATAAATATAATTTTGCTTTGTATCAACCGGTTCTAATACATCAATTGCCTGGTACACTTCAAGCAAAGATTTTAAATCATCAGCTCTAAAATAGTGCCCTTTGGTTTCTTCGGCCAAGGCTTTTAAACCGGTTTCATCTAAATTTGATACCATATTACCGAAAAATGCATTTGCAATTGATGAAAAGCCCGAGTTTCCGACACCTATCGTATAAACTTTTACTCCTTCGTTTTTAGCCATCATAATTGCCTCAGGCAAACTGATACTGCCATCATTATTTTCACCGTCGGTAAGAAGTATTATCACCTTATTGTTTAAACTTTCACCACTGTCCTTTAAGCTTTTTAAAGCTAAGCCCAGAGCATCGCCGATGGCGGTTGAATTGCCGGCCATTCCGGCCTCCATTGACCACAAAATTTCTTGAACACTGTTGCGGTCAAAAGTCAGCGGTGCCTGCAAATAAGCCCTTGTTCCGAACAATATCAAACCCAATCTGTCAGAAGTTCTGCGATTTACAAAATCGGATACAACCGCTTTTACGGCTCCGATTCGACTAATTCTTTTGCCCTGAAAATAAAAATCATCTTCAAGCATTGAAGTTGAAATGTCGGTTACCATCAGTACATCTCTTGATTTCCCCTCCAGCCTTATCGGTTCGCCTATTTTTACCGGACGCATAAAAGCAAACACCAATAACAGCCAAATTAACAATGTGGTTAACCATTTTTTGCTTAAACCGCTTGATGATACCGAGAAACCCAAGCCCTTCGAATTTATCTTTGCAATATTTTTAAAATCCGTTACAAACGGAACTTTTAATGCACTTCCGTATAAGCCCTTAACTGGCGGCAAAAAATATCGTACCAAAAACGGAATACAAATTAATAAAAATAAATACGGATATTCAAAAGTTATCATAAATTTTCTCCTATCCACCATTTGGCAAAATCTCTTAAAATCTGATAATCCTGATTTTTAAAAACTTTATCTTTTTTAACATATGGTGCATAAACAAGCAATTCGGCTGCATCGGGATTAAGTTTTTTTTGAGTATGCGCGTTTAAAAAATCCACCCATTCATTACCGAAAAGCGAAACGGCATTTTTATATTTATACAAGCAAATTCTTCTTAAAATTTCCGATACTTTGATTGCCGATTCCAAACTGTTGTCTTGAGCACTTTGCAAAAGCATTAAAGCATAATATTTTTTACTTTTGATTTGAATATACTTAAATATTCGATAGCAAAAATATATCACTATCGGCAGAGAAAAAATCAAAATCCACCCGTAACCCAAAGGAAAAAACAAACTTTCTTCGGGAAGATGTATATCTCTGAGCAGTGGCAAATTATCCATATCTTTTTATCCTTAATTTACCTTAAATTTATGTCGATTTATTTCAAATATCAATAGGCTTTATCACAAAGTCACATTCTTTTGATAAAGTTTTAAGATATCCACAATTTTAAATATGGTCATAAATTGTTCAAAAACTTGATAAATTTGTTTTTCTTGCAAATTGCTTTTAAACAAAGAACAAGGTTCAAACATATTTTTTCCGGTGTTTATGGCAATTATAACTTTAGAATTTACAAAACTGAACTGAATATCGCTTCCTTTGTATAGTTTTTTTAATTTAAGCATTCTTTCCATAAAAGCGGTCGTCAACAAATATCTGGCTTCGATCTGATTTTGACAATAGGCTTCAAACTCTTTTTCAAAGGTCACATCTTCCAAAGCAACTCTTTCAAAACCTTTTTTACCGTTTAACCTGTTAAGTATCCCCTTATCTTTAATAACAAACGTATGTGCCGAAAAATTTTTGTTCATATCTAACTCCAGTATAATACCGGCAAATACCGTAACTTTTTTTGAACCTTTAGAAGTCTTAATTTTTTTTATAAGTTGCTGTTCGCAAACTTTTACATTCACTCCATTATAAACGCCAAAAAAACAATCATCAACCACACATTCATCGGCATTAGGGAAAATATACAAGTCCTCCATTTCATGCAAATTCAAACCTCTACCGTATTCATACTTAAACTCGTCAAAAAATTTGATAAAACAATTCATCATATCGTTTTTAACCCGCCTTTTATACCTTACGGCAGGGCCGCGTATAATGAACACATTTATGGTAATAGCGGCAAGTATAAGATTGCCAATGACCGTTCCATCATCACCGGCATAATAGAGGATATTGCACAACAAATATATAATCGCTGGCAGAACAAATAGCGAAATAACAAGCAACTTTTTAAAATCACTTACATACCTTTGGCGCACTTTTTCCTTTTCAGCCATCAAAGGATACATCTTGCGCCAAAAATACTCATCAAATTCGGCTTTTATATCGACTTTTTGTTGAATCATTTAAAAAACTCTGTAGCATCGATTCTTTCTTTTTCCTTACTTGTGGCTTCAAAAAATGGCATATCTGCTTTAACACCGATTATACTCGCAACCACATTTCCGGGGAAAATTTCAACTGCATTTTTAAGCTCATTAACACTTGCATTATAAAACCTACGAGCAGCGGCAATATGTTCTTCCGCCTCATTAAAACTTTGCATTGCCTGTACCATAGTTTGGTTTGATTTCAAATCGGGATAATTTTCCACGGATAACCAAAAGTCTTTTAACTTTGCATCTATCAAACCGTCAAGTTCCATTATTTCTTGCGGATTTCCATTAAACGATTTTTTCATCGCTTCGGTACGCAAGGTCACAATTTCGGTCATTAATCCTTTTTCATGTTCCATAAATTTTTTAGCCATATTCAGTAAATTTGGTATCAAATCATATCTTTTTTTAAGTTGAACATCAATTCCGGCAACAGCCTCTTTAACTTTGTTTTTCTTCTTTATAAGAGAAACATACAAAACATAAAAAAGAACAAGCAATGTTCCTAATATAATCCACAACACCATTTCTTTATCTCCATAAAAAACTAACAAAACAATTTATTTGATGATATCTGCTTTTTCATAATAAATCATTAATTTTTTACATGTATCCTCAAGCCCGTAAAGGGAGATAAAATGTTAAACATAATTTTTGCATCGTTTTTTCTGGCAGCTTTTGTATCTGCTTGTTTTCAAAGTGTTGTTTTTGCCGATTATCAAATTTGGAGCATTATCGTAAACGAAATTTTTTCGGCCGCAAAATCTGCATTTACCATATCCATAAACTTAACCGGAATGCTTTGTTTATGGCTCGGCTTATTAAAAATTGCCGAGCAAAGCGGATTGACTGACATTCTTGCAAAAGCCTTAAAACCTTTGTTTAAAAAAATTATGCCCGAAGTACCAGACAATCACCCCGCAATCGGCTCCATTGTTATGAATATGGCCGCAAATATATTAGGACTTGACAATGCCGCCACTCCCATGGGCCTAAAAGCCATGGAACAACTGCAAGAATTAAATCCCAAAAAAGATACAGCAACCAATGCGCAAATTATGTTTATGGTAATTAACGCATCTTCGGTCACTATCATTCCCATAAGTATATTAATGTATCGTAACGAACTGGGCTCAACAAACCCGAGCGCGGTATTTATCCCCATTTTACTTGCCACTTCGCTCTCCACCTTAGCCGGATTTTTAAGTGTGGCATTGACACAAAAACTGCCCATATTTAACAAAATCGTATTGACTTATATCGGTGGATTTACTGTTTTTATTTTTCTCATTGCTTATTGCTTTATCTCTCTTGATGACAATATGCGGATGAGTGTTTCAACCACTGCCGGAAATTTTATTCTATATTTTATAGTTTGTACTTTTATTTTTGCCGGCTTAGTAAAAAAACTCAATGTCTATGAAACATTTATCGAAGGTGCAAAACAAGGCTTTGACATTGCCGTTAAAATAATTCCGTATCTGGTAGCCATGTTAGTTGCCATTGCCGCTTTCAAAGCTTCCGGTTTGTTGGAAATGTTTACCGATTCTATTGCTTGGCTATTGCAAAAAATCGGCACAAACACCGATTTTATTCCCGCACTTCCCACCGCTATAATGAAACCATTATCAGGAAGCGGAGCCAGAGCTATGATGATACAAGCTCTGTCAACCTATGGTGCCGACAGTTTTGCCGGATTCGTAGCTTCAGTCATTCAGGGATCAACCGAAACCACATTTTATGTTTTGGCCGTATATTTCGGTGCCGTAAAAATCATTAAAACCCGCCAAGCACTCGGTTGCGCTTTGTTTGCCGATTTTGTCGGTATAATTTCAGCCATTATACTTTCATACATGTTTTATCAATAAGGAGTTGTCTTTATGAAAGCTTTAGTTCAACGAGTTAAAAAAGCCTCAGTAACAGTTGATAACAAACAGGTCTCAGCCATAAATCAAGGATTGCTCATCTTTTTGGGAGTAGAAAAAAACGATAATCAAGCTCAAGCCGATTATCTGGCAAAAAAAGTTGTCAACTTGCGCATTTTTGAAGATCAAAACCAAAAAATGAATTTATCCGTTTCCGATATAAAAGGGCAAATTTTGGTTGTGTCTCAATTTACTCTTGCCGGTGATACCAGCAAAGGCAATCGCCCCGGATTTGATAACGCGGCAAAGCCTGATACAGCTGATAAATTATATCAATATTTCTCCGAGCAAATTACAAATTTTGGCATAGAAGTTCAAAACGGAATTTTTCAGGCCGATATGCAAGTTGAACTAATAAATGACGGTCCCGTAACTTTTATGCTCGAAAAATAAGATTTAAGACAAAGTTCTGCCCAAAGCTTTGGTTTCAAGTTTTTGTTGCTGTTTGTGTTCAATTTTGCGCACAGCCCCATCACCTGCTTGTTCTATAAGCTTTGAAATCAGCCGAGCTGCGGTTTTTTGTTCATTTTCTTCGGCACCGAACAAAACAAATCGGTTTTGATACTCACTGACAATTTCTTTTTCCAAACCCGAAATTTCTAACACCAATGCCATATGTAAACGTTTATTGGCAGCATCTAAAGAATCAACTTTTGCTTTTAAAACTTTAGGTGTAATTACATAATCGGCAACTTGTTCGTCTTCGGTTAAATAAAAATACGGATTTCCATCTATATGTTTTTTTAATAAGTTCGCATATTTAACTGATTTTTTCCCATTAAAATATTCTAAATTTTTAACACAAACCAAAGCTAAATTTTCCGGATTATCCGGTTTTATTTTTATTTCTTCTTGCGCTTGTCTGATAACCTCAGCAACTTTCTGCTGTTTTGTATCATCTGCAGATTGATTTTCATTTACAAATTCATTTTTAACCGATTCTATATTTTCGCTTAAAATATTGGCTCTAATTTCAACACAAACTTCACTATCTTTATTGTCTGTACTGTTTACCGCCAAATCTTGGACATATTCATCAACCAAACGATAAACCATAACATTAAAATTATGATCAGACATGTTTTTTATTTCGGATTGTATCTGTTCCAAATTTTTAATTGCTGAAAAAGTTGCCTTATCAATTGCTCGTAAACGAACAGTTGATTTACTTTCACCGGATAATATCCGTTCACATGCATTGGCATAAATTTGTACTTGATTGGCATAAACATTCAAATTTATACCAAAACAAGCGAAAAAAAGCCCAAGAATTAAAAACTTTCTTATAACCATTTTTGATAATTTTCAGCCTTTTTCACAATTTCAACCCATTCGTTGATAACCTTACCCTTATTATCTGATAAAGTAATAACATATTTAATTGCCGGAACAGTTTTTGAAGGAGTATCAAACCATTGAACATGTGTATCCAAAACATAATCTTTTTTGTTTTTATCATCCGTTAATGCAAATGTACGAGAAGCCAAAACCTGATCCTTAAACAATGCGACACCTTTTGACACGCCATCAGGTAAATCATCGTCCTGTACTGACGCCGACTTTACATAAAGCAACAAATTCGGTTGTTGTTTATAAACATCAAAAGTATCTTTAACAAAACGATTAAAAGCTCTTGATGCAGCCAGTTCATAAGCCTCAGGCATAGCTGGAACAATTTCTGCCGGTTCATTTTGAACAACAGGTAAAACCGAAACATTACATTCTCCGCAACCACAATTTATTTTTTGATTTTGTGCCGGACAATTACGACGAGGTTGCTCTGTTACAATTTCTCTTATTCGAGGACGCAACACTTCTTGCGATGAAGATAAAGAACATTTACAAGGATCAACCTCCACCGGCTCAAAATTTTGACAAGGACATGAAGCCTCAGAAACCGTTACTTGAACTTCAGGTTGTATATATTGTTCTGCCATATCGTATATAAACATATCTGCCTTATTTGCACATTCAACACAACCATGATGTGTTGAGCATGCCGACAACACAACTGCCATTCCATATAAAAATGTTTTCTTCAACGTTTTTCTCCTCTGTTTAATATTTCAGATAAGTGCAATACTAAATTATTTTATTATAAATTGCAATTTATTTATGCTCTCATATTGCAATATATGTTTGCTTTTTTAAAAAAAATAATATACCCTTGGCAAAAATTAAACAGGAACTTTTAAATATGATACTTACTTTCACAGCTATATTAACAGCTCTGTTGCTGCTTTTTCGCCCTTTGCAAAAAAATCCGTTTTTTATTTTGCATTTTGTATTTGTAATAGGAGCTGCTTGGTATACTGAAAATTATCTTTTTAAGGTTACCCCTTTTGTTTATAAAACTTTTTTACTGTTTATTGTTTATCATCTTATATCGGTTAACTTGGTAACCATAATTGCGTACGGAGTTGATAAAAGAGCTGCAATAAAAAGAAGTTGGCGAGTTTCCGAGGCAAAACTCCACACACTTGAGTTTTTGGGTGGTTGGATAGGAGCTTTCGTTGCCCAAAAGATTTTTAAGCACAAAACAAAAAAGAAAAGCTTTCTACTTACGTTTTGGTTTATGCTTATTATGCAACTGGCAGCCATATATTATATTTTAACTTTTTTAAACATTATCAAATAGGGTCTTACAATGTCTAAATATGAACCTGTAGAATTAAAAATGAGTTTTCATGAACATTACAAAGCAATGTGGCCGTTTGTGAAACCATACACATTCAGAGCACTTTTGGCCGTTTTAATCAGTATACCGATAGGCGCTCTGGATTCGGTTGTTGCTCTTTCCTTAAAACCTTATATGGATATTGTTTTGGTTGATAAATCTGCACAATCACCAACTTACATTCCGTTTTTGATAATTGCTTTTACCACATTACAAGGCGGACTAAATTATGCTGCTACCTATATGAATACTTGGGTAGGAACAAAAATCAATCATGACCTGAAAAGACATCTGTTTAAAAAACTGCTTTGTCTGGAAACTTCATTTTTTGACAATCACGATTCGGGAATGATAATTCAACGTTTTAACTCTGATACAGCTACAGCTTGCAGTGGACTTCTGGACAATTTAAAAACATTTATATCAAGGTTCTTTTCCTCCGTTTCTCTAATTTGTGTACTGTTTTATAATTCTTGGCAACTGGCCATCATTGCCGTAATTGTTTTGATATGTGCTCTTATGCCATTATCATCGGTAAAGCGTCGTATTAAAAAATCAATCACACAAAATGTACAAGAATCAACTAAGATATATACCAATTACAACGAAACTCACAATGGTAACAAAACCATTTCATCATACAATATGCAAAACTATATATATGAAAAATTCAACTCAGCCTTAATCAAAATTTTTAAACTTTCAATGAAAGTTGTTCAAAAAACCGGTTGGATGACACCATTAATGCACATAATTGTTTCTGCAGGTATCGGCGGTGTAATTTGGTTTGGCAGCACACTGATTGTCAACGGAACAATTTCTGCCGGAAATTTTGTATCATTTATCACAGCTCTGATTTTGCTTTACACCCCCATTAAGAGCATTGGAAAAAGCTTTAACAACGTACAAATTTCATTTTTGGCCATTGAACGTATCGTTGAGCTTATTAATAGAGTTCCAACCATAGCTGACTGCGAACATCCGAAAATTTTAGAAAAAATAAAAAATGAAATAGAGTTTAAAAACGTTGTTTTTGAATATATTAAAGATTGTCCGGTTTTAAAAAATGTCAATTTAAAAGTAAAAGCCGGCAGTAATATTGCCATTGTCGGAAACTCAGGAGGCGGTAAAACTACACTAGTAAATTTATTACCTCGTTTTTATGAAGTCTGCAAAGGTCAAATTTTGATTGATGGCACTGACATCAGAGAATATTCGTTAAAATCGCTCCGAGACAACATTGCCGTTGTTTTTCAAGACAATTTCTTATTTTCCGGTACCATCAGAGATAACATTTTGTTCGGAAAACCCGATGCAACCGAAAAAGACATTAATAATGTTTTGAAAATGGTGTATTTAGATGATTTTGTAAAAGGCTTAGAAAATGGTTTAGATACCGAAATCGGTGAAAGAGGTACACTTTTATCGGGTGGTCAAAAACAACGTCTTGCAATTGCCAGAGCTTTAATAAAAAATGCTCCGATTGTCATCTTAGATGAGGCAACTTCAGCTCTTGATAACAAATCGGAAGCAGTTGTGCAAAAAGCTATCGAAAACCTAATGAAAAATCGAACTGTTTTTGTTATTGCACATCGTTTATCAACCGTCAAAAACGCCGAACAAATTATCGTAATCAATGATGGGCAAATTGTGGAACAAGGCACACATGAAGAGCTGCTAAAAATTTCAAACGGCGCTTATACCGCATTGTATAATGCCCAATTTAAGACTAAATAAAGATAATTTAACATCATAACGGATACCCACATCAATGTCACTTTTAATCATTTCATCGGGTATTTCACCAAGTTTAACTAAATATAGTGTATATAATGTGGTTTCGGTTAATAATTCTGACTCTTGTTTAGATTTTTCGATAAATCTTACAACAAGCATTTATTACCTGATTTATTTATTCAGTTTGCTTATTTAACTTATATTTTTCCATCGCTTTTGAGTAACCGGCAATACCGCCTACGCTCAAGACTCCGATTATGGCGAGTACTCCAAGCATTTCAACCATTGAACGACCGATTTGATTATATTTTTTTCTCATCAAACTAACTCCTATAATATATTTTGAGCTCATCATAAACCGTTTTTTTTTTTGCAATTTATACGAGTCTTCTTTGTGGATATTTAGCTATTTATGATGTGTATCTTTCAATATCGTCGTTTCTGCGCCTGAGCTTTAGTTCTGGCGCCGGTATGATGCTGTTGGAG
>JAFTYO010000023.1 GCA_017464685.1 Alphaproteobacteria bacterium | reverse complement strand
GCGACGGTATACATGTTAGAGGCACAGGAGCAAGATTTAGCAAAAGAGCCGTTATCACCTGAGCAGGTATCACCTGAAGTAGTAAAAAAGTCAGGTGTACAGACAGGATCAGATGATGTATTGTATTTGTATACTTTTGTAATGTGCTTTTAAGCGCATTACAAAGTTGGGGCAAATCAGCTTGACAAGCTGATGAAGGCCCAACTTTAGAGTGAAATATACAAAAATGTCTAAAATTATTTGAGCTAATACTTTCATAAAGTTCTTGTAAATTATTTTACAATGTTTAATATATAATCAAACTATATGGGAGGTTTTTTATGGTTGATAATGCAATGTATGATTTTGTAGTTAATGATGAAGATGAAGTTATGCTCTTGTTATATGCCGGCAATACGGAGCCTGAAAATGCCAGATTTGTGATTGATATTCAAGAAAATAAAGCAGAGCTTTATCGTAATGAAGCAGAATGTGTTGTTTTGGAAAATATTCCTGATGACATATTTGATAGTTTAGTTGATGCTGACAAGCTTTTAGTTTGCGAAATTTCAAATACTGAAAACGATGAAGATAGCGAAATTGTTTTCGCTTATGAAGCTGATATTGAAGATTAGATTATCTCATATTTGAAGTTCTGAAATGTGCATGTGTAATTGCAATTGCAAGCGCATCTGATGAGTCGTTGTTTTTGGGTTTTATATTACCGAGTAAAATTTTTACCATCGCTTCAACTTGCGATTTTTCGGCTTTTCCGACTCCGACAGTGGCCTTTTTAACCTTATTCGGTTCATATTCGCTTAAACTTATATGATAACTTCCGGCAGATAAAATCACAACTCCTCGTGCCATACTCAATTTTAATGAAGTTGCCGGATTTGAGTTTAAAAATATTTGTTCGATTGAGGCTTCATCAGGTTTATAAGTTTCAATTACATTGCATAGAGCTCTGTAAATTGTATCAAGTCGTTGCTCAATCGGAAGTTTTGCATCGGTCGGAATAAAACCGTCTGCAATGTAAGTCAAACGATTGTTTTTTGCCTCAATAATACCCCAGCCGGTTGAGGAAAGGCTGGGGTCAAGTCCTAAAATTTTTACCAATTTATTCTTTTTCCAACTCAACCATAACAGAATCTGCTATTTGCCCATTATGATACACATGTTGAACATCGTCATCATCTTCTAACGCATCAATGAAATCTAAGAATTTTTTGGCAGTTTCAACATCTGTAATATCAACTTTAACGGTAGGCTTAAAATCAAGCCTTGACGCAGACGGTGTTCCGAACTTTGCTTCCAAAGCTTCCGTAACCACAGCCAAATCATCAGGTAAAGTTTCAATTTCATGAAAACTTTCATCAGATACAACATCATTTGCACCGGCTTCAAGCGCAGTTTCAAACATTGTATCGGCATCGGTAACACTTGCCGGATATTGAATAAAACCGATGCGTTCAAAGTTAAACGCAACCGAACCGGTTTCACCCATTGCTCCGCCTCTTTTACCGAAAATTGTACGAACATTGCTTGCAGTACGATTTTTATTGTCAGTTAAGGCTTCAACAATCACAGCTGCTTTGTTAGGAGCAAATCCCTCATAACGCATGGAAACAAAGTCAGCTCCGCCGGCAGTTTGTGTTGCTTTGGCAATGGCACGCTCAATGTTGTCTTTAGGCATACTTTCAGCCCTTGCAGCTTGAATTGCCAAACGCAAACGAGGATTTTTATCGGGCTCGGGCAAACCGCTTTTTGCCGCAACCGTAATTTCACGAGCCAATTTTGCAAACACACGAGCTTTTTTTGCGTCTTGTGCTCCTTTTCTGTACATAATATTCTTAAATTGGGAATGTCCTGCCATTTTTATCTCCTAAAATTTTTTATATCTTTTTTGTTTTATATCTTATGCTTTTGTTTCTAGCAAGAGTTTTTTTATTTGTATTCATCGCGAACAAGTTCACCTTTAATCAGCAAAAATGCCGGTGTTTTGTCGCCAAAATTACGGTGCTTTTGAGCCAATGTGAGGGCTTCATGATCCTGTTTTGGTTCTTTTAATGAGCTTTTTTTCTTTGGCTCGGATTTGTGTGTCGATTTAACCTCTTTTTGAAGAGTGTCTTGCTCTTGTTCGTTTTGAGCTTCGTCTTCTTTATTTTTATTTACTTTTATTTCGGCCGGTGTTTTTAAAATTTTATCCAATATATCTTGGGTCTCTTTGGAACGACGATTTGTGAATACAATGTTTTGTTTTTCTGCCGGTAATTTTTCCAAAATTTGCTCTAAATTAGCCAGTTGATGTTTTTTCTTAATAAGATTGATGTCATCAACGACTAAAATGTTTATTGAATTAAAATCGATTTTATTTTCGGTAGAAATATCCAATAATAAATCTGGTGTGGCAATAATTACATTAGCCTCTGAGTTGATTTCCTGACTATTGTCGCAAATTGTTTCTTCACAAATTTCATGGTATTTATTAAATACGGCCAGTCTGTCGGATATAACAACTGATTGTGCAGAATCTGCGGTAATAATCAAAATATTTTGCCCTTGACGACGAGATATAATTTCAATCAATGGAAAAACATAAGAACAAGTTTTGCCACATCTTCCCGGTGCAATGGCAAATATATCTTTTCCTTCCAAAATTGAAGGAATGACATCGATTTGCACTGTTGTCGGTTTTTTTATTCCGACTTCTTCAATTGCTTTAATGGTTTTTTCGCTTAAACCTAAATCTTTAAAATTCATATTACAACCTCTTTAAACGCTTCACAAAATTATGGTTATAATATAACCTCAAGTTTAATAGTCAAGTTTTATATATTAAAAGCTCCGATTTTTTCGGAGCTTTTTGTTACATAAAATTTTATCAGGCCTGAGTTTTTGTTTCCGGAATTTGTTTATTTTTTTTATTGACGCTGATTTTTTTATATTTATGTTTCTCGGTTTGAGATTTAGGTATGTCTAAGGTTAAAACTCCGTTTTCATAATCGGCATTTGCCTTATCATAATCTAAATCTAAAGGAAGAGGTATGGTGCGTTTGAACATACCATACGAAATTTCCTTAAAATAATTATTTTTAGAATTTTCTTCTGTTGTATTTTGCTTTTCTCCCGAAATTGTTAAGTATCCGTCATCGGATATTTTTAAATCAATATCTTCTTCTTTTATACCGGGCATTTCAGCAACAACCATAACAGATTCTTTGGTGTCGGTAATGTCAATTTTGGGCTCTATGTCTCCCATATCGGCATTACCAAAATCAAAAAAATAATTCCACAAGCTGCGAAAATCGTGCGAATGATTAGATACGCTGCTTAATGCATCTTGCTTTTTATTTGAAGTTGAAACAATGTCATTCATAACATCACTCCTTATCAAAATTTATTAATAGTCAAAACGTTCTTCTTCAATTTCAACTACTTCTTCATCTACCGGAGCTGCGCTTTTGCAACCGCAACCGCAACCGCTTTTTGAAGCGTTTGTTTTGTCGGAATCTTTAGGATAAGCGCTGCTTGTGGCATTTCCGTTATTATTACTTTGAGCTGTAGAATGTTGATTTTTGTTGAACATAATTTCCTCTCTTTCATTAATTAAACTTAAAGTTATTAGTTTTTTGCAATTAAACTGCATCAATAACATATGTTCCTATTTTGCTTTTTTAATCTAAACAATAGGCTAGAATGAAAAATGTTTAGCAAGTGCGACAGATATGTAAACTTATCGAGCAAGACGAACTTTAGTTCGATCCCGTTATAAAAGAAACAAAAAAACACCCATCTGGGGTGTTTTTAGATAAATGGTGCTCGGGGACGGGATCGAACCGCCGACACGAGGATTTTCAGTCCTCTTCTCTACCGACTGAGATACCCGAGCATCAATATTGAGCTATCTTATAATGTAAAAAAAATTTAATGTCCAGTGTTTTTTTTGTTTTTATGGCTTTTTTTAATTAAATTCCATAAAAAATTTAGTTCATCAGAACTTAAATCTTTGTAATTGTGTGCAAAAGATAATCCTTTTTCGTTTATAATATTTTTTAAAAATATTTGCTTATCAGCTGGATATTTTTCAAAATCAAGCTTAATCGGAAGCGATTTCCCTTTTAATACATCTGCTTCGTTTTCTAAGGCATGCAACATTAATAGCTGTTCGTGATACAATGGTGATAAATAATATGAATCATTTCCTATTTCCTGACATAAAATTCTGTCTTTTAATTCTGTTATATCTTTTTCAATTTCATCTAATGTTTTCATTTAACCTCTCTTTCTGTATTAATATTACTATACTATTCCAATATATCAATATTAATATCAGGAAAGGCTAAAAAAAGCCTCATAACCTTGATTTTAGTACATGAAGCTTGTGGATAAAATCTGATTATAAGCGATGGAATATAAATAAAACCTTGCCTAAAACTTCAATAGAATTTTTGTTGTCAGTTTGGTATGATTTATATTGCGGATTATCAGAACTGATTTCTGTTTCACCATTTACCGGAGATGTTTGAATTCTGTTTATGTATAGATTTCTGCCCATATGCATTAAATATAAGCCGTCCGCTTCGGGGTAAGTATAGGAACAATCAAACCATACTAAATCGCCGGTATTGACGCTTGGGCTCATAATATCATTTGTGATTTTAACAATTTTAATATTCTTTATATCTTCAACATCGCCCAGAAATGACTTGCTTAAGATATGTTGTCCCACAGTATTTTCTAAAAATTGTTTTTTAGAATCTGAAAATGTATTACTGACGATATCAATCGAAACCATATCGTTTTCTGGGGTTTGGCTGGCTCTTATGATGTCTGATATGACGTCTAAATTGGAGTTTACCGCTCCCGTTGTTTTTGAGGCTATAATTTCATCGTCCATAATTTCACTATCATCTACGCCTAAAAGTTTTGCCAATCGCATACGGTCAATTTCTTTCAATCGGCGAGGGTAACCATATTTCACATATTGCTGTAAATAAGAATCTTTTCTGCCTATCTTTAGCGATGCGTCTCTATAATTAAACCCTTTTTGCGTTATTAACTGATCTATTTTTTTTCTAATTTCTTCAATGTTTGCCATGGTGTTTCTCCTTTATTATACGCTGATAACAATATATGAAAAATAATAATTGTGCAAATATTATTTTTAATATTGACATTATTAATATTAATATAAAATATAACACATATTAATATTAATATAAGAAGGAGGGCGCATGAAACCTGTAAAAGATATAAGAGATGTAGAAACAGAAATAAGAAGAGCTTTAATTATTTTAAAAACAATGCCGACGGATGGGCCTAAAAAACTTCGTTCTCATTGGCCGGCTTGTTTAAATGAACAAACAGATGATAATTTGATGTCTAAACCGCTTAAGTACACAAAAGCTTTGCCGGAAGAAATTGATGATATGGATGAGGTATTGGAAGATTGGCTTAAATGTATTGATTATGATGAGCGTAATTTAGTGATAATGCGAAATTCCGGTTGGAGTTGGAAGGTGTTAATAGATAAATATAATGTTTCACGCAGTCATCTCTACAACAGATACGTCAAATGCTTGAAAAAAATTTTAAGTTATGTTTTGGAAAAGCAGCAAAAAAAACAAAAGGAGGTAAAATGATATTTTATAAAAAATATTTTCCTCTTTTACAGATGGATAGCGGAAAATACGATACTTTTGCCTTAACCGGTGGAAGGGGAAGTTTAAAAACCGGTCATGTTTGCAGGGCTGTGTTATGTCAGATGTTAAAGTCAAAAAAACGGGTGGCGGTTTTTAGGGAAACAAAGATATCAACTGAAGAAAGTTTGTATATAGAGTTTAAAGAACTTGTTAATACCGAATTTAGAAATCGTGGTTTTGAATATACCAAAAACAGGATAGTTAATACCAGAACGGATTCGGAATTGTTTTTTATGGGTTTGCAGGATAAAAATCAAAACGCAAGAGAAAATTTAAAAGGTTTGGCTCAAGTTGATATCTTAATTGTCGATGAAGCGCAAATGATAAGTAAAGCCGTATGGCAAATTTTATTAAAAACCATCAGAAAAAAAGGAGTCGTATTGATAGTTATTTATAATCGCATCAGCGATGAATTGCCGGTGGAAAGTGCTCTGTTTTTAGATTATGAAAATATGAAAGCTCCCGAAAAAACCTATTTTGTTGAGGTTAATTATCCGGAAATTAAGCATTTGGGAATTTTATCCGATAAATTTTTGGAATATGCCGAATTAATCAAGAAAAACAAACCTGAAGAATATAAAAAAGATTATCTTAACAAGTCAGATGTTTCGGATATGGCAAAAGTTGTCAAGTATTGGAGTTCGGAAAATGTCAACGAAGATATAAGACATGTTCCCGATTTAGACATTTATTGGAGTTTGGATTTTAATGTCAATCCGTTTATGTCAACGCTTTCGCATTATGATGGCAAAAAATTTTTTGTGTTTGATGAATTGGTGTTAAACAATGTTATTACTCAAGATGCGGTAGATGAGTTTATAAGGCGCTATCCGCCCGAAAAGGTTAAAGGTATTGTGCAGATTTGCGGTGATGCTTCGGGAAAATACCGAAAAACTCAGTCGAGATATTCGGATTATGCCATAATCATTAATGCTCTGTCAAAAGCAGGGTATCATTATAAACTTAATTTGCGCTCATTTAATCCGCCGATTTTAGCCAGAATTAATGCTTTTAACAAACAAGTTTTTTCAGATGACGGGGAACGCAATGTTTTGGTGCACCCAAAGTGTAAATGGCTGATTTATAATATGAAAAATCTAAAATTTAAGGAAGGCACTTCGCTTATTGATGAGGCAACTCCTTCGCAAATATCAGATGATAATGATAAATTATATTTAGGACATATATTTGATGCCGTCAGTTATATGGTTGAGTTTTTTAAGCCTGTTGTACCAAAATAATTCTTTGTATCAGATTGAAAGCTTAAAATTTTTGCATATTTGCTTAAGTGTGATTTAATTAAAAAAAGGAGTTAAAATATGCAAAAGTTTTATTATGCGGCCGGTGCGATGATTTTGGTTTTGGGAGGTCTTGGAATTTATTCTTCTCAAGCCGGCAATAAATTAATGTCAAATCCGAGCGGTGAATATGTTGTTGAAGAAATGGTTTACACAGTTTCTCCGCAAGACAAAGCGGCTGTTCACAAAAAAAGAAATCCGACACCGGATTTAATGGCAAACGATATGAATAATCAAAATCCTAAGGGTGGTTTTATGCCGCTTCCTGAAGATAAAGGGGTTGAAGTTGCGCCGATAAACAATCAGGAAATGCAAAATCCAAATTTGGAGCAAACCCCACCATCAGAGATGATAATTGAAGATAATGTAACCGAGACTATAGACTAAAAAGCTATTAAAACCGTGTGTATAAAACAGAGTAAAACTTTGAGTTTTGCTCTGTTTTGCATTAAATTCACAAAAGATTTGTTGTAAATAAATGAGGTTTAAAATTTAAGATGAAAAAAAATCAAGAAAAAAAGCCTGTGGTTTTACAGGTTTTACCGGAGCTTAATCAGGGCGGAGTTGAACTTGGCACCATTGAAATTGCTACCGAACTTCAAAAGCAAGGTATAAAAAACTTTGTAGCTTCCGCCGGCGGTCGTATGGCATATAATTTGGAAAGGGCGAAAGTGCCGCATTTTACAATGCCTTTAAAAACAAAAAATCCGCTTAAATTATGGCTTAATTATCGTCGATTGGTAAAAATTATAAAAGAAAACGGCATAAATATCGTACATGCTCGTTCAAGAGCTCCGGCTTGGAGTGCTTATTGGGCGGCAAAAAAAACAGGTGCAAAATATTTGACAACATTTCACGGAACATATGGCTTAGGCCCTAAAGGAATAAAAAAAGCTTATAATAAAGTTATGACATATGGTGATTTGGTGATTGCCATTTCAAACCATATCAAAGAACATATTTTGAAAAACTATAAATGTGATGAAAGCAAAATCAGGCTTATTCATCGCTGCGTTAATATGGAAAATTTTGATATTAATAAGGTTAGCGCCGAAAGAATGATTAAGCTGATGGAAGAAAATCATTTACCTGAAGATAAGCCGATAATCTTGCTGATTGGTCGCTTAACTCGTTGGAAAGGTCAAAAACTCTTAATTGAGGCCTTAGAAAAAATCAAAGAGAAAGACTTTTTTTGTGTGTTTGTCGGTGATGACCAAGGTCGTACATATTATACCGAAGAATTAAAAGAGGCTATTGTTCAAAAAGGTATGGAAGGCAGATTTTCATTTATCAGACACATTTCAGATGTACCGGCAATGATGATGATTTCGGATATTGTTGTGTCGGCATCAACAGACCCTGAGGCTTTTGGTCGAATTGCGGCTGAGGGTGAAGCGATGGGCAGAATCGTGGTTGCATCTAACATAGGCGGGTCTTTGGAAAATTTGGTTGACGGTAAAACCGGAAAACATTTTGTTTCAGGTGATGCTCAATCTTTGGCAGAAGCTTTAACTTGGGCTTTAGAACTTTCAACCGACCAAAGAGAAGAAATAGGTAAAAATGCAATAGAATATGTAAAAAATAATTTCACAAAAGAAATTATGTGCAACAAAACTATTGCAGTTTATAATGAATTGGTTAATATGTAACAGCTAAATAATTTTTAAAACTAAAGAAAAAAGGAAAGAATAATGGTAAAAATTACTTTGCCTGACGGCAGTGTTTTAGATATGGATGGCAGTGTCTGCGGTTATGATGTTGCTGCCAAAATCAGCCAAGGGCTTGCAAAAGCGGCTCTTGCGGTTAAGGTTAATGATGTGTTGCAAGATTTGACAACCCCTATAACTACCGATTCCACAGTTACCGTTATTACTTCAAAAGACAAAGACGGGTTGCACATTTTGCGTCACTCGGCATCTCATGTTATGGCTCAAGCCGTTAAAGAACTTTGGCCTGATGTTCAGGTTACAATCGGCCCTGCCATTGATAATGGTTTTTATTATGATTTTGCTCGCAAAGAACCATTTAAAACGGAAGATTTTGAAACTATTGAAAACAAAATGCGTGAAATTGTCAAAAGAGATGAAAAAATTGAGCGTTTTGTATTACCTCGCAATGAAGCAATTAAGTTTTTTAAAGACTTGGGTGAACATTATAAAGCGGAAATTATTAATGATTTACCTGAAACTGAAGTTATTTCTCTTTATAAACAAGGTAGCTTTACGGATTTGTGCCGTGGTCCTCATGTGCCGTCAACCGGAAAAATCGGGGAGGCCTTTAAGTTGATGAAAGTTGCAGGTGCTTATTGGCGAGGCAATTCGGAAAATGAGATGTTGCAACGCATTTATGCAACTGCTTGGGCTGATAAAAAAGACTTAAAAGCATATTTGGAAATGCTTGAAGAAGCTGTAAAGCGTGACCACAGAAAGCTCGGCCGAGAGATGGATTTGTTCCACTTTGAGCCTGATTATGCCCCCGGCGCTGTTTTTTGGCACGATAAGGGATATAAGGTTTATCGTAAGTTGATTGAATATATGCGCAATCGTCAAGAAAATAATGGTTATACCGAAATTTCCACTCCGGCAGTTATGGACAGATGCTTGTGGGAAACTTCCGGACACTGGGACAAATATGGTGCGCATAACTATTCAGGTACAACCGAAGACAACAGATGTTTTTGCATTAAACCGATGAACTGCCCCGGCGGACTTTTGGTCTTTAAGCAAGGTATAAAATCGTATCGTGATTTACCGATGCGTGTGGCAGAGTTTGGTAAAGTTAATCGTTATGAAGCATCTGGTGCTTTGATGGGATTGATGAGAGTTCGTGAGTTTACTCAAGATGATGCTCATATTTTCTGCACACCGGAACAGATGGAAGAAGAATGTATCAGAACTTTAAAGCTGATTTTGGATATTTATAAGGACTTTGGTTTTGAAGAAGTGAAAATTTATCTTTCAACCAGACCGGACAGCATTTATCGAATCGGCTCTGATGAGGTTTGGGATTTGTGTGAAAACTCACTTGCCAATGCTTTAACTTCTCACGGATACAAATATGAAATCAACCCCGGAGAAGGTGCGTTTTATGGCCCGAAATTGGAGTTTATCCTAAAAGATGCCATCGGTCGTGAATGGCAATGCGGAACAATTCAGGTTGATATGAATTTGCCGGAAAGGTTTGATATATCATACATTGGTGAAGATGGTGAAAAACACAGACCTGTTATGTTGCATAGAGCTTTGTTCGGGTCAATTGAAAGATTTTTGGGTATTTTGATTGAAAATCATGCAGGCCGACTGCCGTTGTGGTTGTCACCGGAACAAGTGGTTGTTGCGCCGATTGTAAGCGAATTTGACGATTATGCCGAAGAAGTTGTTAAAACTTTGAGAAAAGCCGGTTTGACCGCAAAATCAGATTTACGCAATGAAAAAATCAACTATAAGGTAAGAGAGCATTCCGTTGCTAAAATTCCGGTAATTGCGGTTGTCGGAGCAAAAGAGAAGGAAAACAGAACGGTTACGATTCGCCGTCTCGGCTCTGAAAAACAAGAGGTTATGCCTTTAGATGAGTTTGTAAGAGCTCTTGTAAACGAAGCAACTATGCCGCATTTAGGCGAATAAAACGCAAAAACCGGCAATTAAAACCTTTCAAGTTTGGTACTTGAGAGGTTTTTTTGTGATTATTTTTAAGTTTTGTCAAAAAATCACTTGATTTATAAAACAAAGTATGTTACAAAGTCGATACATTAAAAATCATTATAAAAATTATTTCATATGAATGTATTTCTTACACAGACGTATGTTGCGAAGAAAGTAGCAAAGCGCCATCCTGAGTTTGCACACTCAAAGAACACAATGAGCAAGACAGACTATCTGTTATGGGTGATGAGCAAGAAAGTTAATCTGTTCTCACCTGAACTGTTGGAACCTGTAAAAGCCGCCATTATGCGCCGCTATCACATCAAAGAGCATAAGATGCTCTACAAGGACCCGACATTCGGGCAGTGGGTAACAGATGTGCTTGGAGACTATCAGCAGGAGGATATTCTTACCTACTTCTCAACCAAAACAGGTCTCACGGTAGAAAGGCTTTCGGATGCAACCATTGGTGACGGAACAATCAATGTTCCTTATCTGCAGACACTGGTGAAAGAGCTTGAGAACATCACGGGTAAGACACTGCTCAACGACGAGGATGTGTTTATGTGTCCGCTGGCGTATCTTGATGAGAATATCACCTATGCCGAGCTTGCAAGCTATTTTGCGGTCTCCGGCAATGAGCACATTGAGGTGTGCAGAAGAAAGGCCAATGTAAAGTAAAAAAATAAGGGAGATTAAGGCTCCCTTTTTTTATTCTGAAACGTATGCTATATTTAGGTACGTCATATACTGTGCAAAATTCTCCAATTCATTAAATGTTCCAAGATTTAAATTTGCCGGAATGTTAAAAGTACCGCCGATGTTAACCGATTTTTTATCCTCGCTCAACAAAAATTTAATATTAGAAAGTGTTGGCAGGTTAGTATCAGATGTTTCACCATAATGCACTAGCTTGAAGGAATCTTCCTCACTAGCATTCATTGATGTTATTTGTATATTATTAACATCGTCAAATATGCCATTACTTAACGTACAAGTTGGAACATCTCCAGAAACAGAAATAGCATTACTTCCGTCACTCATTGCATAACCTTCAGGATTAACTGTAACAGACATTTCTTGAGTAACATCTGTAACTAATAGCTGTGCAGCTAATTGACCTGTACACTCGAGCTTGGTTGCAGTCGAAACCACAACGGTTGCCATAAATTGTCCGGCAGCATCTATAATCTGTGCATTAACATTTGTTGCAATCAATAGGGAAACAGCAGAAGTAAGAAAATATTTTCTCATAATTTTAATCCTTAAAAATAGTTAAACTTAATTTGAAAGGTCAAAAATTTACCTCTCATGTCGCATCATAAACCGTTTTTTTTTTTTGCAAGTAAAAAGAGTCTTTAAAGGGATTTAAATCAAATTTGAGGTAAGAAAACAAAATAAACTTGAAATCAGAGTAAAACTATCATACTGTAAAATACAAATTAAGGAAACAAAAATGGACAATAAAGAATTTAATATTGATAACTTGAAAAATGCTCTGGCAACCTTAAAAAATTGTTGGGAAGTTTATAATCAGCAACAAGACAATGTCATATTTGCCGACATCGTGGCCGATTCGTGTGTTAAACGGTTTGAATATACAATGGAAACAGCGCTTAAACTGATGAGAAAATATTTAAAGTTGTTTTATGCAAAAAATGACAATGAATTGACCGTTAACAATATTTTTCGTTTTATGGCTGGATATGATATGGTTATGAACTGGGAAAATTGGAAACAATATTATGCCAAAAGAAACGATACTTCCCATGAATATAACATTGTAAAAGCACGAGAATTGTTAAATATAATGCCTGAATTTATTGCCGAGACAGAGTTTTTG
>JAFTYO010000022.1 GCA_017464685.1 Alphaproteobacteria bacterium | reverse complement strand
TGGCTAACACTCCAAGCATCTCCACCATACTTCTTCCAAATTGTGCCACATCTAATCGGTGTTTTTTCGCTTGTGTACGCCTTTTGTACACGGCGCTCAAAAACTCCTTCTTATCTGCACCACACTTTGAAAGAACATAACAACCAAGCTCACAAACTTTTCTCATCAAACTAACTCCTATAATATATTTTGAGCTCATCATAAACCGTTTTTTTTTTTTGCAATTTATACGAGTCTTCTTTGTGGATATTTAGTCATCTTTGAGGTGTTGCGTATAACAAAAACATCCTCCGCATTACGGAGGATATTATAATTTATTGTGAAATATAACTAAAAATCTGTTATCAATCGCAAAGCGTTTGTATTACCTTTGCCTTCATTAGTTCTGCTACCGTCTGATAGATTAACTTTCCATGCATTTGAAGCAGAAAACTGTGTTGAAGACCAATATTCTCCTGATATCTTGGCAGCATTTATACCTTCTGATGCAAGCTTTTCCAAAGCATAATTAACCGGACCTATAACACTGCCATCAGCACCGCTTTTTCCTCCGCTGGCTGTAACCGATGAAGAAACAAACCCATATAAATACGCCAATTCACCTACAGAAGGAACCCACCATTGTCCAGCACCATAATTTGCATTTGTGGAAACTGATGTCACAGGATAAAACGCAACGGCAGCACGTCCTGCCATTGACACGCAAAATTCTGTAAAATCAGCCGATCCTTCATTTTCAGTGCATGAACTGGCAGTTAACGTTGCCATCAACGATGTATCTTCTTGTCCGTTAAAAACAGGACTTGAGGTGCTTTTCAAATTATCTTTCAATGTTTCTGTTGTATAATATGAAAAATCTCCGGTCACATTTTTTAATCCGTAACGTATGGTTGCATACCGTTGACCATATGGATTTTCGGGATCAAAAACATAGTTTGTTTTAAATGTAATATTTTTCAAATTTACCATTTTACCATGTTGGCCGCCATCGGTCACATAAAAAACCACACCTATAGGTGTTCCAAGAGTTGGACTATATTCGTCAGCAGAAAAACACGTACCGTTTGCATAGAATATATCTCCTATATTGCAGATATTAGCCACAGCTTTTCCTGATGCGCACAATGTATAAGTTTCATCTTTAGGACATTTCACCTCACTGGCACACCATGCACTTTTATCACTTTGATTAAAACCTAATTCTTCGCAATCGGTCGTTTGAAAAGATACACACTTTTTATATGTCGAATTAAAAGGGCAATAAATATACCCGTTTTCCGGACAACCTTCTTCATCTTCAAGCGAAAAGCCTAAATCAAAACAATCAGGAACTGCGTTACAATCTAATGATGAATAAGCTTTAACAGGTAAGATTGTAAAAAATAACGCTAAAACATACTTCATATTTTTACCTTTCTAATCAAAACAACGAACTTTGCTATAATCCGACGGACATGCCAAATAATTTATGCAATTATCTTTTTCATGAATATATCCCCATGCTTCACATTCTGTCGGAGCGAAAACAATGTCATACAATTTTTTATCCCAACAAGTTTGATAATCAACTGTTCCTGAAGGACATTCATAATAACAATTATAACACGTAAGCCCTTTATACGAGACCTCAACACACTCAACGTCTTCTTCATCATCCGGCCTATTCTCGGCATCGTAATATCTTCCATCCCAACAAGTCCACTTTGCGCAATACCATTTCGATGGGTCATAATAGCAAGCTACACCACCATTTTCACAAGAGCTTTCCGTAAAACCTAACTCTGCACATTTTAAAACGTTGTCTTCAACACACACCGCGGCATCAAGCGGATAAGAAAAAAACAACATCAGCCCGATAATTAACCACATAAAAAGTACCCCTTTTCGTAAAAAGAATATTATATACGCTAAGCTTAACAAATATCTTTTAATTTTTCAACTTAAAAATTAAGGCAAAACTTTCATTTTTTCGATTAAATCACAAGGCATACGCATCGGACGACGCTTTTCCAAATTTACATATACGGCTTTGACTTTTACTTCAACTAAAACATCTTCACCTCGTTTAATTTCTTGAAGCAATGTTGCGGTTGCGCCTTTTTGTTCAATCATCTCGCAAGTGATGGTTAACAAATCATCTAACACTGCCGGCGCTCTATAATCGGCTTCTACATGACGTACCATAAAAGCAAAGCGGTCTTTTTCCAAGATTTCTTGCTGATTGCCAAAACCTAAATGGCGCAAAAATTCTGTTCTTGTCCGTTCGGCAAACCTTAAATAGTTTGCATAATATACCACTCCGCCGGCATCGGTATCTTCATAGTAAATTCGAATCGGAAAAATAAATTTTGACCCGACCATTTTTCCTCTCGGTGTTATATCATCACAACTCATTTTTTTCCCTTTCAATATTGGATAACAAATCAAACTGCGGATTGTCTTTTTTAATTTTCGGTTTTGATATGCCCATATATTGGCAACCTAAATCGGAGATAATTCTGCCTCTGGGCGTTCTTTGGATAAAGCCTAATTTTAACAAAAACGGCTCAACAACTTCTTCAATTGTATCTCTTTCTTCCGAGAGGGCTGCCGCAATTGTATCGGCTCCGACCGGCCCGCCGCCATAGTTTACGGCAATGCAATTTAAATAGCGCCTGTCAAAATTATCAAGTCCGTAGTTGTCAACATCTAAGCGCCTTAATGCCGTATCGGCCAGTTTGTTGTCAATTTCGTTTCCGCCCGAAACCGCACCAAAGTCACGCACTCGGCGCAACAATCTGCCGGCCACACGAGGCGTACCTCTGGAACGCTTTGCCACTTCCAAAGCGCCGTTTTCGGATATCGGCATACCCAAAATTGCCGCCCCTCTTAATACAATCTGTTTTAATTCTTCATGATTATAAAAATCAAGCCTTAGCGGGATGCCGAATCGTTCACGCAACGGGGTTGACAACAAACCCGAACGAGTTGTGGCACCGACTAATGTAAACGGTTGCAAATCTATCCTGACCGAACGAGCCGAAGGGCCTTCACCGATAATTAAATCAAGCTGAAAATCTTCCATTGCCGAATATAAAACTTCTTCAATTGCCGGATTTAAGCGGTGGATTTCATCAATAAACAAAACATCGTTCGGTTCCAAATTGGTAAGTATGGCTGCCAAATCGCCCGATTTGGTAATCATCGGTGCGGAAGTTGCCCTAAAGCCCACTCCCAATTCTTTAGCAACAATAGAGGCAAGTGTGGTTTTACCAAGCCCTGGAGGACCGAACAACAACACATGGTCAAGCGCTTCTTTTCTTTGCTTTGCCGCCTCAATAAACACTTTTAAGTTTTGACACACCGTTGTTTGACCAACAAAATCGGACAATGTTTGCGGTCTTGTATTAACCGGCGCATTATTTAAGTTTTTTTCATCTTCTGTTAAAGGATACGGACTAACCAATCTTTCTTCTTGCATAGCTTAAAAATCCTTTTCGGCAAATTTTTTTAACGACAGTCTGATAAGTTCGGATATAGGCTTATCCGAATTGTTCTCATAAATTTTTGCCACCACCTTATAGGCTTCCAAACGATTGTAACCTAAATTAATCAGAGCAGAAATTGTATCTTCGATTTTGTTATCGTTAACAATTACAGGAGCAATATTTTCCGATGTGTTATCGGATTTTATGTCAGAAAGTAAAACTTCACCCACCGGAACGGTAACAATTTTATCTTTAAGTTCGGTTACCAAACGGGCAGCCAATTTCGGGCCAACACCTGTGGCTCTTAAAAACGAATTTTTATCTTGTGCCGCAACTGCCTGAGCCAATTGAGATGGGGTTAAAACCGATAATATGCTCAAACAAACCTTAGCTCCCACACCTTGAACTTTGGTTAACGTACCAAACCATTCTTTTTCCCAAGCATCATAAAAACCGAACAACGATATGCTGTCTTCTCTGACAACGGTTTCTATTAAAAGAGATGTTTCACTGCCAGTGTTTAATCTTCCCAAAGTTTTTGCAGATGCAAAAACCAGATATCCCACACCGCCAACATCAACAATACAGCTATCTTCAAATATGCTGTCAACAAATCCTCTAAGTTTTGCTATCATTTATAAATCCTTAAATTTTTTTATTACTGTATATGAGTTTATTGTAGCTTACAAGTTTTTTTACATACATTTGCAAAGTTTTAATTTGCCCCTTTATTTTTTGTTTTTGAATATTACATATTAGAAAAATTTGATAATAAGGGAGAAAAACATGAAAAAAATTGCACTGGTCGGTTTGTTTACGGCACTTTCATTTGCGGGAAATGTTCAAGCTCGTTCTTTGAGCTCTGATTATTCGATGTTTAAATATTGGCTCAACAAAAACTACGGCATAGATTACGGCATTGATGCTTCCTTAATGCCGCAACGAGGTGCTCCGGGCGGAAAATATAATGCGGTGCAATTATATTTGTATCCTTATTTAACTTGGACAACGCACAAAAATGAGTACGGAAGCGGCAGTTTAAATGTGGCTTATACCATAATTCGCTATGGTAATCATAATGCTGCCAATGTCGGATATCGCATGGGAGTGGTTGACGATATAAACGATTATTCGACCAATGCCAATGAGTTTGACGAATTGTACTATTCTTATCAATTCGCCGGTAAATTAGATTGGCTCACAATAGCGGTTGGTCAATTTCCGATTTATAATTTTGACGGTTCACCGTATAATTCAAATCAGCAGGTAAATTTTATTAACTATGCGTTATCGCAAAACGCATCTTCCACATACGCAATAGCCGGTGTCGGTGCTTTTGTACAAATTACCCCAAAATCCGATTGGAGCTTTGCCTTTGGTGCTCAAGATGCAAGCAACGTTGATGCGGTAAGTGTCAGAGTTAATGATTTAAGCGACGGACATTTTACCACTTTCGGGCAAATTCAATATGCTCCCACTAATAAACTGGGCGAGGCCGAGTTTTCCGTTTTACTTTATAATCAGCCGGCGGTAAAACTGCAGCCGCAAACAACAAACGGTTGGTCAATTAACTTATCACAAAATATCGGGCAAAAATGGAATATTTTCGGTCGCGTGAACGGAGTTTCCGGTCATATGGATACCATTGAACAATCGTGGTCGGCCGGTATTGTGCGCTTAAACCCGTTCGAAAGAAACGAACTTGACCAAATCGGACTTGCTTATGCTTATAATAAAATAAATGAAGAAGCAGTGGGCGAGGTGTTATCTCATGATGCCGAGCAGGTAATCGAAGCTTATTGGGCAATCGGAATTTCTAAATGGGCAACAATAACTCCCGATGTGCAATTTTACATAAATCCGGCCTTAAATCCGAAATCCGATTACGGTACGGCGGTTTCTTTAAGGTTGACACTGTTCTTGTAACTAAAATTATTATGTAAAAAATATTTTCTCAAATTAAGCGGTTAATACTAAAAGTTGTTAACCGTTTATTTTTTTTGCTTTACAAATAAATCTTGATAATTTAACCCTACAGATTAAGAAAGATTTCATAATGTATATCTGATTAAGGGACTTTTTAAAAAATTGAACTTTTCTTGCAATTAAAATTATTATATGTAAAATATTTTCTCAGAGTGAGCGGATAATACCAAAAGTATTAACCGCTTAATTTTTTTTACTTTACAAAAACTGCTAAGTAATATTAAAATCAAGCCGGTATAAAAAATATGGAAACTATGATGAATAAACTAAAAAAACAATTACTCATAATTTTTATGATGTCAACTCTTTGCTGTTGCCAAACAACTACTTATCAGAGACCATCTTTAATTCCTTCAATTGTGCCCAATACACAAAAAACTCCAAAGCCGGAGAAACCCCGAAAAATCACTAATATAATCGGTGCCGTTGAGCCGATTTATATGTTGCCGATGAAATCAGCTTTTTATGCTCGTATTGATACGGGTGCAACCACATCTTCCATTGATGTAATCAATTTAAAAAGGTTTGAAAGAGACGGTGAAAAGTGGGTCTCTTTTACCGTCACCAACCGTCGCAGCGGTGAAACGCATAATTTTGAAAAACAAATTTTCAAACGGGTGCGCATTACCCGAGCCGAAGAACATGAAAGGCGAGTTAAAGTATTTATGGATGTTAAATTCGGCGGAGAAATTTTCAAAGCAGAATTTACTTTGGCCGAACGAGAAGATTTTGATTATCAGGCGCTTATCGGTCGTAACATTCTAACCGGCAGAGCCATTGTTGACACTTCCATTTCCAATACATTAAAATAGGGTCTGTTTAAGATGAAAAAATTTTTCAGCATAAGAAAAGTTTTAACTTTTTGCTTGTTTATATCAATTGTTTTTGCCTCATATAGCGCATATTACAAAATAAAACACTGGGGTTTTGATATTAAACCCGATGCAGCTTCTGATGTTTGGGTGATTGATGCTCACATTTCGTTTACTCCCACCGGAGAATCGATAAAGGTTTCTTTATCAACTCCGAATATGGGGCAGGAGTTCAAAATTTTAAACGAGGATATTGTCGCAAAGGGATATAGCATAACCAGAAACGACAAGGATAAACGCATTGAGATGAGTTCAAATGCAAAAAAAGGCAGACAAAATATTTATTATCGGGTTACGATTTATGACAATGAAGACACCAGAGGAAAAATTTGGGACGATAGAAAACCTAAAGTAACAAAGCCGATTTTTGATAATCAGCAACAAGAAATGGTTGATGAAATTATAAAAGCATCGAAAAATTTTGAAGGTAATCAGGTTAAAAAACTTATAACCATATTTAACAACGAACCGCTTGATCCCACGGTCAGTGCATTGTTGCCGGTACATATTACCGAAAAACAAAGAGCCGAAAAAATAATTGACATATTGGCATATATGGGCATATCGGCAAGGCTTGCTCGTGGTGTTCGTTTAGAAGAAGGTAAAAAAGCCGCAAAGGCCGATTTGATGCTTGAGGCTCATGACGGCCACAAATGGCGAATTTATGATTTGCATACGGCTCAAGACGGACTTCCTAAAAATTTTGTAGTGTTTCAAAGAGGAGGAGTATCACTTCTTGATGTTGCAGGCGGTGTAAATTCCAAGATAAGATTCTCTGTGCTAAAATCGGTTACTCCGTCAATAAAAATGGCCGGACACAGAGCTAAACTTTCTGACTTTTCCGACACTTTTAATTTTTCAATATATAATCTGCCGCTTTTGGAACAGAACACCTTAAAATGGTTGATGATTTTTCCTTTGGGCATTTTAATTACCGTTTTAATGCGAAATGTCGTAGGTCTTAAAACCATGGGAACATTTACCCCGATGTTGATTGCAATGTCCTTGGTTAAAACAGGTTTTATTGCAGGGCTTATTTGTTTTGGCATAATTATATCTATCGGTCTTTTAATCAGGACTATGCTATCAAGATTAAATTTGCTTTTAGTCCCCAGAATCTCGGCAGTAGTTATATTTGTTATTTTGATTATGCAGTATATGACCATTTTAGGCTATCAGCTTGATTGGGAAATTGCGTCTTCTGCGGTATTTTTCCCGATTATTATTACTGCGTGGATAATTGAAAGAGCATCAATCATATGGGAAGAAGACGGCCCGCTAAATGCGACAAAAGAAATTGTCTATTCGATGATAACGGCGATTGCCACATATTTTGTTATCAGCAATGAATATGTAAGGCATATTACATTTGCATTTAATGAAATCAATCTGGTTATTTTGTTTGTTGTAATGCTTTTGGGAACATATACCGGCTATCGATTAACCGAATTAAAAAGATTTACTCCTTTGGCAAGAGGATAAAATATGTTGGATTTATTTAAAAATTTTACAAGTCCTACAATTTTGAAATCTAAAGGCGTTTTGGGTATGAATGCTCGTAATTATGACATTATCGGACATAATAATAAAAGAAGATTATACCCTTTGGTTGATGATAAAGTTCAGACCAAGATTTTGGCTACTAAAGCTTGCATTAATACTCCGGATTTGATTGGTATAATCGAATATCAATATCAGGTAAAAAATTTTATAAAATATATAAAAAATTATCCTCGATTTGTTATTAAACCGGCTCATGGCAGTGGCGGAAAAGGTGTTTTGGTAATAAAACAGTGGAGCGAAGAACAGTTTATCAATGCATCGGGCAGAGTTTTAAGTTTTAACGATGTATATCAGCACATTTCAAATGTATTAAGCGGACTGTACAGTTTGGGCGGACAATATGATGTTGCTGTTATTGAAGATATGGTAAATTTCAGTGATGTATTCAATAATTTCAGCTATCAAGGTGTACCTGATGTCAGGATAATTGTTTACAAAGGATATCCGGCAATGTCGATGATGCGTCTTGCCACAGCACAATCGGGAGGACGAGCAAATTTACACCAAGGAGCTGTCGGTGTTGGAATTGATATCAAAACCGGAAAAACATTAAAAGCGGTTATGCATAATTTACCGATTACACATCACCCTGACACAAAGGCTGATTTGATGAGTTTATCAGTTCCGTTTTGGAGAGAACATTTAATTATCGGAGCAAAAGCCTTTGAGATGACCGGACTTGGTTATTTAGGTGCAGATATTGTGCTTGATAAACAAAAAGGTCCGATGATGTTGGAACTTAATGCTCGCCCCGGTCTTGCTATTCAGATTGCCAATGGCAGAGGGTTGTTAAATGCGGTTAAGAATATTGAAGAAAACTATCCCAAAAATTTAACTGCCGAAGAAAGAGTTGATTTTATCTTGAATAAATAAATTTCAAACCCTAAATAAAGTGTAGAAAATTATATATTAACCTCGAAAGGATAAATTATGACCGAATTACTTAAAAAATCCGAAACTAAAGGTTTAGGAAAATCAGAAACAAAAAATATTGAAGCGCAAGAAACAAAACAACTGGAATTAAGTGAGACCAGAGCAAAAAAAATTAAACATTCTTATAATGTGGAAGATAAGGAAAATGCTTTGGTGTTAAAACTTAAAGATGGCGATGTTGTTATTAAGATGTTTCCCGATATGGCACCAAACCATGTTGCCCGCATTAAAGAGCTTGTGCGTATGGGATTTTATAACGGATTAAAATTTCATCGTGTAATTGAGGGCTTTATGGCTCAAACGGGTTGTCCTTTGGGAACAGGCACCGGCGGAAGCGGTCAAAAACTTAAAGCTGAATTTAATACACTTGAACACAAAAGAGGCACGGTTTCAATGGCAAGAGCCATGGACCCCGATTCTGCGGACAGCCAATTTTTTATCTGTTTTGCCGATGCTCCATGGCTTAACGGACAATATACCGTTTGGGGAGAGGTTGTATCAGGTATGGAATATGTCGATATGATAAAAAAAGGCGGCGGATTTAACGGAATGGTACATGAGCCTGATATCATTGTCAGTGTAGATGTGGTTGCCGATTTGTAATTGATTTTTAGTTTGTAAAAAGCCTCGGATATATATTCGAGGCTTGATTTATGTGAATGTGTATGAACTTTTAAGATTATTTCTCTGACATATAAATTAATGTTAACGATCCAGCATAACTTTCTTCGGCTGTTGAATCAATACTTAATTTTCCTCCCAAGGAAAACTCATCGGAAAGTATTCTAGTCTCCAGAGAACTCTAAATATTCATCGTCGAAATTTACATCCCAGATCGGCCTTTTTTTATAACAATTGTACCAAAATTTAATGGTGTACATTCTATATGATCAATTCTCTGAATGTTATCTTCTACACGCACTTCTGCATTGGCAAAATTATTAGATTGGGGAAGAATTATTGTTAAACAAGATAATGAAGAGTTTGTTATGGATTTCAATGGAAAAAGCATCAGTGATGATTTGATATCTGTGAGTGGAAACACAAGGATAGAATGTTACTTAAGGACTGAGGAAATTGATTTTCAAGAACTGGTGGGAGACGAGTTTGAACTCACAAATGAATATGGTGATACAATACAAGCAGTAATCAGTGATACCTATGACTTTAATGGACTTGTTGCCAATTTAACCATTTCTGCTAATGTCGAAGCAAGTGAATATACAGGAACATATGTTATTTCAGTAACTTACTACTCCCATTTAAACTGATTAAAGCCGGAAGAAATTCCGGCTTTAATCAACATCCATAATTTGAGAGCCTCAAGAACGGTCTTGTATAGGCATACTCACATTCCGAGATTGCAACTCCTTTTTCGAGTCCAAAATTTACTCCCAATCTAACCCCGTTAAAAATTTTTTTAGCTGTCCAATATTTGGCATTTTTTAACGGCTCAACCCCAATCATCTCGGCGGTTTTGTTAAAGTCCTCAACTACATTAAGCAATTTTTGCATCTGTTTATCTTTGGGAATGCTCCAAAACAAATTGGCAACATCCATTTCATCACACATTTCCCTTGCTGTAATATAATCAGTCTTTTCTAAGTTTTTAACATAAACGGCCTCTTTGTCAGACTCTATAAAAATCGCAATCGGCTTAGCATTTTCTTGTATATACCATGATTCTCCGGTGTCATACAAAACCATTAACGGTAATTTGAGTTTATCCATAAGCAAACTTTTTACCACTGTTTTACCAGACGAGTAAGATTTGATTCATAGATTCCAACCTCTTGATATGTGGCAGCCCTTTCACCTGTAAGATGAAAAACAAGTACCTTATCGCAAGAGTATATGTCCGAACCAAGAGATTTGTCGTGTATGATATATGGTCCAACCAGATTATCTGCACTTACACCATACTTTTTGAGAACATCAATAACCTCGTTGATTTCATTAATGTTAAAGTACACCCTTAGCATATCATCATAACAAGGTATGTTCATCTCTTTGGCATAAGCCTTATTTGCCAAAGATAATCCTCGGTATTCGCCCATAAAATCCAAGTCTTTGCCTGTGTCTTCAAGAGCAACCCACATAGTGTCTCGCTGACCACGAATATCCTTGATGGAAACTCCACGAACACGATGCTTCCTTGCTACATCAAAATATGGCAAAACCTCGTATGTTCCGTTCTTTTTTGCATAGACAATGCCAAGTTTTGTCGGGATTTTTATATTTTTTTCCCGTTTCCTTGCTTTAAGCAAGTTTCTTAAAATTTTATTCATATGACATAAATTTAGAAAGTGAATAATATAAAATAACTCTTACAGAATATCACTTTTATTTATTTTGTCAATATTTTATTTCAAGCCTTGGCGATATTTTTCCAATTTTTTTAAGAGCATATTGCGTTTTAAACGGCTGATTCTATCAATATACAAAATGCCGTCCAAGTGGTCAATTTCGTGTTGCAAAACCACCGCCAAATAGTCTTCAGCTTCAATTTCTTGTGCTTTTCCGTTATAATCAAGATAACGAACTTTTATGGCATAGTGCCTCTCTACATCTGCGCTTTGTTTCGGTACCGACAAACACCCCTCGCAAAACAAGATGGTTTCTTCCGATTTATACACAATTTCCGGATTGACAAGATACATCGGATTTCCTTGTCTATATTCGCCGTCAACTTCTTTTTGTTCGGCATCAATTACAATTATGCGTTTAGAAACACCCACTTGCGGAGCCGCCAGTCCTACTCCTCTTGAGGCATACATGGTTTCAAGCATATCGTCCAAAAATTTTTGTATATCGGCATCAACTTTTAAAACACTTTCGGCTTTTTGTTCCAAAATCGGGTGCGGATATTCATATAATTCTAACACACTCATTTTTTTACTTTCTTAAACTCTGACATTGTGAGCAATTTGGTCTAATAAAGCATTAACCATTTTGGGCTCGTTTTTATTAAAAAATGCGTAGGCTAAATCAACATATTCTTGTATCAAAACTTTTGTATCAATATCTTCGGTGTTGGTAAGTTCATAAACCGCACACAAAAGTAAGGCTTGCAAAGTGCCGTTCATTCTATCAAACGACCATTTATCATTTAAAAACAGGTTTAAAGATTTTTCCAATTCCTGCTTTTTGGTGTGTATACCTCTTACAACACTTTCAAAATAAGCCGTATCAATGGGAGAAACCTCAAGCATTTCTTCCGATTGAGTAACACTGTCTTCATCAATTACGTAGCGACCGACTTTACCTTGCACAAAATCTTCAATAACCGTATCAACCGGCAGTTGTCCAAACGCAATCATATATGTAGCTTGAACAGAGGCCAAACGAGCTCCTGATTTACGACGAATTTTTTCAGATACAAATTTAGTCATTTTTTAATCTTCCTTATTTTGATTTTCCAAAACCGGTTTTGCCAGTTTATCAATTGTTTCTACAAAATCTTCAAAATCTTTCACTTCTTTAAAGTCTTTATAAACCGAGGCAAACCGGATATAAGCAATGTTATCAAGCCTTGAAAGAGAATCCATTACTGCCTCACCTATAGCCTCGGTTGAAATTTCACTTTCTCCGGAGCTTTCAAAACTTCGCTGAATATAATTTACCAACTTGTCAACTCTTTGAGGTGATATCGGGCGCTTTCTGACGGCAAGCTCAACCGAGCGATATAACTTATCTCTGTCAAAGGGTGTTCTTTCCCCATTTTTTTTAACAACAATCAATTCTCTTAACTGTACTCTTTCAAAAGTTGTGAACCTTGAGCCACACTCCAAACATTCTCGTCTGCGTCTGATTGCCGAACTATCATCGGTAGTACGAGAATCTTTAACAACGGTACCTTCTTTAGAGCAAAACGGACACTTCATTTTTATTTTCCCTTATTTAACAAATCTTCCGCTACCTGATAAAGCTTTGAAGAATATCTTGCTCCTTTTATAAGGACAATATCGTTTTTTTGCAAGAGTTTATTTAACAAAAATTGTGCCAACTCATCTTTGCTTTCAAAATAATATTTTTCTTTGTTATCCGATACCTGACTTAACATATCTTTCATCTCGGGGCATACACCGACCACAATGTCTATATCTGAATTATTAACCGCTTTTCCGATTTCAATGTGTTTTTGTTGCGAAAAATTACCAAGTTCGGCCATTTTACCCAATATAGCAATTTTTCTTGAGGTTGTTTTAATAGCGCTTAAAGTTTGTATGGCAATTTTCATTGCTTCGGGTTGTCCGGAATAGCTGTCATCAATTAAGGTATAAAAATCACCGCTTTTAAGTTTTAGTTTATGTTGTTTTCCTCTACCGTCCAAAGCTCCGAAATTTTTAATTTCGCTTGCCGCTTTTTTAACATCTAAACCCAATGTTTCGACCACTCTCAAAGCACACCAAGCATTATACAAATGATGTTCACCGGCAACAGATGTTTCAAATTTTGCATCAGGAACATTGTTTTTACCGAATTTTACCACATTTGAAGTATGTTTTTTTGCTCTCTGTTCCAAGATATTTGCAAAGTTTGTATCTTCATTTATTATGGCAACTCCGTTATGGTTGATACTTTCAAAAATTTCGGCTTTGGCTTTAGCTATATCTTCAAAAGCATCAAAAAACTCAATATGCATCGGATACACATTGGTAACAATGGCAATATCGGGTTTTACATATGATGTTAAACGAGATATTTCACCTTTTGCACTCATACCCATTTCTATAACCGCAAAATCAGCGCTCATATCCAAATTACACAAGCTTTCGGGCACTCCGACAAAGTTGTTATGATTACCGAGTGTGGCATAAGTTTTACCAAATTTTGAAAGCAAAAACTTAATTTCTTCTTTGGTGGTGGTTTTACCGGCACTTCCGGTTAAGCCGATAACCTTTCCCTTAAAGCGCAAACGATTATAAGCACCGATTTTTCCATAAGCATCTAAAGTATCCGCAACCACAATTTGTTTTATTGAAGGCACACCCTGAACCGGCTTATTGACAATTACCAAAGGACAGCCTTTATTAATTACATCTGCCACAAAATTATGCCCGTCAAATTTTTTACCTTTAACGGCAATAAAAACATCGTTTTCCGAACAATTCCGACTATCTGTTGAAACCCCCGTAATTTCAGCAAAATCAACTTTTTTATTATAGCCTAAAATTTGAGCAATTTCAATTGAGCTTATTTTTTGCATAGCATTCTCCACATACAAATTTTAAGCAGTATAAAAAATTGCCGGCTTTGTTGCAAGTATATATTTTAATATCCTCCGCCGGTAGCCTTATAAAAAGCAACAATATTTTTAAATATATTTGCGCTTGAATCGGCTAAATCCGTTTGTGCTTTGAGTAAATTTTGTTGTGTTTGCAAAAGGCTTGAAAATTCTATTAACCCGTTGTCATATTTTTGACGCATGGAAGTTAAGGCTTCTTGCATATTATAAACCGCATTTCTTAATGCCTTGTTGCGCTCAAGTTCTTTTTGCACGGCAATAATTGAATTGTTTAATTCTTCAACCGCCTGAAGCAATGTTTTGCGATAATTTTGATAGGCCTGTTGTTTAATTTGCTTTTGCAAATCTACATTATTTGTGAGTTTATTCCAGTTAAACAATGGTAAATTCAAAGCTGGATTATAGCTGTAGGCCTTACTGTCGGAATTAAACAAGCTTGACAGATTGGTTGATTGAACTCCTAACATGGCACTTAAACTGACATTGGGATACAACTCGGCAACCGCTTGCCCGATAGCTGCATTTTGGGCAGATAAAGCTCTTTCGGAAGCTTTTACATCGGGACGAGTTCTGATAATTGAGGCCGGCAAATTGTACAATGTGTTCAGATTGTATTTATACACTCGGTTTAACGGATTCGAATCGATTTGAGATATAACAACCGGCAATCTGTCAGGAAGCGTTCCGCACAAAACCGCCAATGCATTTTTTAAGTTTTTCTCATTACTTTCAAGTGACGGAATTAGTGCTTTTGTAGTATCCAAGATATATTTTGCCTGATTATAATCGCTTTTATCGGTTAAACCGGCATTATATTTTTGAGCTATATTATTAAAAATATCTTGTTGCAATTTCAAATTTTGTTTGGCAATCCGCAAATTTTCGTGTACATTTTTTAATTCAAAAAATGAGGTGGCGGTTTCGGCTGCAATCAGTGATTTTACATTGCGCAAACTATATAACTCTTGTTCAAACTGAGCCATTGTCTGTTCGTTTAAGCGCCGACCTTTACCCCAGATATCTATCTCCCACGAAGCATCAAATCCGGCTTGGAAATAGTCGGTATCGCCTACAAGTCCGATGTTCTTACTAGGTTTTGCATAATCATACTCAGCACCAAGATTTAACATCGGCAAAAAATTTGTTCGATTGATTAACACCAAAGTTCTGGCTTGTCTTAATTTTGCAATGGAGCTTAATACGTCAGGACTGTTAAGAAGCGCATAATTTATGAGGGTATTGAGTTTTTCATCATCAAATCCGGTGTACCAATCGTTTGAAATTTTCAAATCGGTATTATTTAATTTTAAGGCCTCGGATATTTGTTTATCTTCATAAATTTCCGGTTCTGTATAATCTGGTCCGACAGTGCACGAAACAATCAGTATTGATACGGATAACAACAAAACTTTACGCATTTTTTTGTTCCTTTTTATGATTTTCCTGAGGTGAAAAATATTCTTTTATGGTTTCAAACAAGGCAAAAAGTGAAGGTATAAATATAATTCCTACCACTGTTGCCGCAATCATACCGAAAAAGACTGAACTTCCGATTGCAATTTGTGAGGCCGCACCTGCTCCTTTTGCCACAATCATCGGGAAAACACCCAAGATAAAGGTAAGTGCCGTCATCAAAACTGCTCTGAAACGCTCAGCCGCTCCTTTTTTTGAAGCCTCCAAAATGGTTTCTCCCTTTTGGCGGTATTCTTTGGTAAATTCAACAATCAAAATTGCATTTTTTGCAGCAAGTCCGATGAGCATAATTAAACCGAGTTGCGCATAAATACTCAAAGATTGCCCCATAAAATGAAGTCCGACAATTGCACCTAAAATGGCAAAAACCGTTGAGAACATAACCGCAAACGAGAGCATCCAACTTTCATAAAGGGCAACCAAAAACAGATAACAAAACACAAGTGCAAGCGCAATTAAAATAATGGCAAGCCCTTGAGCCTCAACTTCCTGTAAAGAAAGTCCCGTCCAAGCAATTTCGTATCCTTTGGATAGTGTTTGTTTTGCCGTATTTAATATGCTTTCAATAGCCGTACCCGAACTTACCCCCTCTTTGGTTTGCGCCGTTATGGCAGCGCTTGTATATTGATTGTAACGATAAACAATTTTCGGGCTGACCGATATTTTCAATTCGGCAAAAGAGCCTACTTTTATTTTGTTACCATCAACCGATGCGACATACAAATTGCGGATATCTTCAATATCGGCTCTGTTTTCAAAATCGGCTTGAATTATGACTTTGTTGGTTTGCCCGTTTAAGGTGATGTTATTGATATATCTTGAGCCCAAATTGTTTTGCAAAGCCGAAAACAAATTGGATACCGGAACTTTATACGATTGCAGTTTGTCTCGGTTTATATCAAGATAAATATGTGGTGTGTCGGAAGTAAAAGTACTGAAAGCATATTGCAACTCGGCTGAAGTATTTAATTTTTCCAAATATGTTTGCAATGATTGATAAAGCTCTGAAGGAGTAATTTGTCCTTCAGCGGCCAACAACTCCAAAGATAAACCGTCACTTTGTCCGACACCGGGGATTGCCGGCGGTGCAAAAAAGTTAATTTGTGCATACGGATTTTTTCCAAATTCCGCCGTGAGTTTTTCGGTAATATAATTTAGTGATGTTTCTTTGGTTTCTCTTTCTTTCCAGTTTTTTAACCCGACAACACCCAAAGCCACATTTTCACCTCGACCGCCCAATATACTGTATCCGGCAACCGTGATTGCATAATCCACTCCATCAATTTTTAAGGCTTTTTCGGTCAATTCGTGCAAGATTTGTTCCGTTTGATTGATACTTGCCGTATCTTTTAATTGAATATTGGCAAAGATAATTCCTTGGTCTTCTTGCGGCATAAAAGAGGTCGGTGTATATTTTAATGAAAGCCAAATTAAAAATATGGTACCCAAAACCGCTAATATCGTAAACCATAATTTTTGGGTAGCAAAAGTTACTGCCGATAAATATTTTCGTTCAAACCAGTTAAGAGTATTATCAAAATATTTAAAAAATCCTCTCGGTTTTTCACCGGTTTCCGGCTTTAGTAAAATTGCACACAGTGCCGGACTTAAGGTTAAGGCATTGATGGCCGAAAAAACCACAGATGTTGCTACCGCTACCGCAAATTGCTGATAAATTTTTCCGGTTATACCGGCCATTAAACCCACCGGAATAAAAATTGATAACAAAACAAAGGTTGTGGCAACAATGGCGCCGCTTATTTGTTGCATAGCTTTTACCGATGCCTGATAAGCCCCGAGTTTTTCATAAAGCATTAAATATTGCACCCGTTCTACTACAATTATGGCATCATCAACCACCAAACCGATAGCTAAAATCATGGCAAATAAGGTTAAGATATTGATGTCAAAACCCAACATATAAATAATGATAAAAGTTGCAATTAACGAAACCGGAATTGTAAAAAGCGGAATTAAGGTTGTGCGGACTTTTTGTAAAAAAACATAAGTTACCAAAACCACCAAAGCAAAGGTTATGACAAGTGTTTCAATAATGCTGTCGATTGAAGCGCTGACAAAAGCCGTCGAATCGTAAGCCACACTCAAACTCATATCATCGGGAAAATGTACGGATAAATTTTCAATTTCTTTTTTGATATTTTTCATAATTTCCAAAGAGTTTGAGTTTGGTGTTTGATTGATGGCAATAATAACCGCCGGTTCGTTTTTATAATTGGATTTTAAGCTGTATATATCAGCGCCCAATTCAACTTTGGCAACATCTTTTAAATATACGACCGAGCCGTTGTTATCGGTTGCGACAATAATATTTTCAAAATCTTCAACACTATTGAGTAAACCCTTTGCGGTTAAAGATAAAACCATATTGGTATCTTTGTTTGACGGTGTGGCTCCGATACTGCCCACAGAAGCTTGAATATTTTGTTGTTTTACCGCATTGATAATACTTTCCGAATCTAAATTAAGAGATGTAATTTTTTGTGTATCAAGCCAAATACGCATACTATATTGCGGTCCGAAAATTTGCACATCGCCGACTCCCTTAACTCTGGATAACGGATTTTGCAAATTGGTGTAAGCATAGTTGCTTAAATATAAATTATCATAACTGTTGTTTGGAGAACGCAACACCAAAAGTCCCAAAATATTAGGGTTTTGTGTGGTTACATCAACTCCTTGCTGATTGACAATATCGGGTAAATCTGAAGTGACTTGTTGCAAGCGGTTTTGAACTTTTACCTGTGAGATATCCGGATTTGCTCCGACATCAAAGGTAATGGTCAAATTGTAGTTTCCGCTGTCATCAGAAGTTGATGACATATAAAGCATATTTTCCACACCGTTGATTTTGTTTTCAATCGGAATGGCAACCGTATCCACCAAAACTTCAGCATTGGCTCCGGGATAAGTTGTTTGTACCACAATTTGCGGCGGTGTAATTTGCGGATATTGTGAAACGGGCAAAACTACAATGGCCAAAAGCCCCAAAAGAACCATTACAATAGATAACACAATGGCAAAACGAGGTCTGTCAATAAAAAATTTTGCAAACATTATTTTGTATCCTTAACCTTAATTGTTGCAGGCTTTCCTAAATCTTTAGGATTTATGGTTTGAGTAATTAAATAGTCAGATGCACCAAAAGTGTTTTGCACAATAAAAAAAGTGTTGCCGTCAGCCAAAATTTTCAAGTTTTCTCTTGCTATTTTACCGTCACGAATAAGATAAACAAAGGAGCCCTGTTCATCAAGCATTATAAATTCTTTTGAAATTTTAAGGGCATTATCAAAAGTTTCTTTAACCAAGACCGTCACATAAGCATTGGGCATTAAGGTTTTGCCGATGTTTTCAAAATCGGCATAGATGTTTATGCTGTTAGAAGCTTTTTCGATTAAATTATCACTGTATTTAAATGTGCCTTTATTGGGAAAAATCTCATCGTTACTTAATTTTAAGAAAATTTCCTGATTGTCAAACAGGTTGTTTTTGGTACTTTTTTTTAAATATTCCTTATCGGTAATTGAAAATACAACTCTTATCGGACTTAATTGGACAATTGAAAACAAAGCTCCCGATGAGGGCGAAACATAATTTCCTTTGGTTAATGAAACATCACCGACAATTCCGTCAACAGGAGCACTTAAAAAAGTATAACCATAGTTGACTTTTGCCAATTCAAAATTTGCATTAGCTTGCCCTAATGAGGCTTGTGCACTCAAAAATTCGGCTTTTGCATTATCAATTTCGGTTTGCGAAACAGCAGATTTTGCTTTTTGTGTGCGCTCAAAATATGTTTTTGCATTGCTCAAATTGGCATTTGCCTTTAAAATGTCGGCATAAGAGGCATCAAGTGCGGCTTTGTATTGAGATTGCTCCAAAACAACCAAAACATCTCCTTTTTTGACATATTGCCCGCCGCTAACCATAATTTTATCAATATAACCGCTGATATAAGGCTGAATAAAAGCCTCGTGTATTGCCACAATATGACCGATATATTCGTTTGTAAATTCAATATCTTGAGCTTTTAACGGCATGGCATTTAGCACCAAAGAGTTGGTAACCGGAACAGTGCTTGTCGGTTTTTCGACTAAAGATTTTTGATGAAAATAAAATGTAAAATATCCGAGCAAAAAAGCCCCGATAATCAGCAACAACATCAGTCCGGAATACACTTTTTTTGAATATTGATTTTCCATTTTTTTACATACCTTACATAAGAGTTTACATTGAAGGTATAGATAATAAGCAAAGCTAAATATTCAATATAACTGTATTAATAAGTGCTAAAAAAGACAGGACGAAAACCTGTCTTAAAAAAATTATCTGTAATATGTATGTTGCGGCTGATTGTAATGTTGTTGTCTTGCAGGCTGATAAGTAGGTTGATATGATGACCCGTTACCATACTGATAATAGTTAAGCATATCTCTTTTGTTTATGTTGTTAGCATCAAGTGCAGCTTCAGGTACAGCCCAAACAATCGATATCGGCCATAAAAGCAAATTTCCGAAACCATATAACCAATGTGAAGAATCTCCAGCATTTCCGCCGGCTAAATAAAAATTTCCGACACCGGGCAAAATGTTTAACACACCTGCAAGCAACGGACTTGCCGGTTTTTCCCATTGACCTGACGGTCTGTCAATGCTGATACCCTGATAACTTAAGCGAGTGATTTCTTGTTGTTCATGATAAGTTAAATTTGTGCAACCGGATAAAAGTGCAACCGATAATAATGCTAAAGAAAGTGTTTTGTTCATTAAAAGTCTCCAAAAGTTCATAGTCAAAAAAATCCACCTTACAAACAAGGTGGTCGGAGAGCCCCAAACATCATACAATACTAAATGACTGTTTAGCAAGCAAATGCCTGCCAAAACCTCCCCGACCTTTTACAATCGGGGATATATTTATTGTTACACACAAAATGTATGTAACAATTTCGGTGAATATCCAAAACACCGAGTATTGTATATAAAGCTCTGGGGAACTCCGCACCTCATGTAGATGCTGACCGATAAAATCCACCGGCTGATAAAAAGGATATGATACCTTGGTTTGAATGTCAACAATTTTATAATTTTTGCCGAAATCGAAAATGAAATTTTTTGTAAAAATTTTATCTTGCATTTAATTTTTTTTACTTTATTCTCCGCTTTGTATTTTAATTTTAGCTTACAAAGGAGGAGAAGTTGAGCAAAATTTCAAATATGATTGATGTTCTTAATAGTGATGTTTGTTTTCAGACCACTGATAACAAAAGATTTCGTTTAAGAGCTGCGGCAATTATCATTGAAGATGGTTGTGTTTTATTTGCAACTAATAATTCAGAAAATTATTACTATTCTATAGGTGGAGCAATTGAGCTTGGGGAAACTGCAGAAGATGCAGTAAAAAGAGAAGTGTTGGAAGAGACTGGTGTGCCTTATGAAGTTGATAGATTAGCGTTTGTTCAAGAAAACTTTTTCAAACGTGATGATGGTATGCTAAAAGGTCTTGATTGCCACGAAATTACTTTTTATTTTTTGATGAAATCGCGTGGTTCAAAACAATTAAACAGTCATAGCAAAACATTAAACAATACTATAGATGAGACAATGGAATGGCTTGAAATTGATAAACTTAGTCAATATCAAGCATATCCGATGTTCTTCAGAGAAAAATTGAACAATCTGAAACCCTATGTAGAACATATTGTAACACATCAATAAGCAAAAAACCCTCAACAAAAAGTTGAGGGTTTAAGTTTTACTTAATTTTTGGTCAGATATTCCTGAGCTGCATAATTTGCCAGTGTGACCACATAATCAGGCATGGAAACATAAAGACAGTTATCATCATCTATGCTAATATCATAACGAGCCAAAAAATCTTTCACTCCGTTGGGAATTTCGAGCTTTTCGTTTTCTTTAAGCCATGTATGACAAGCTCCCATAATGGTTGTGACCATATGATTTTCTTTTGTAAAATACTTTGTTCGGTACTGAGCAAAAATGTCACCTACTATTGTTGGAATTTCTTCCATGTTTTCGCAATTAAAGGCAATTACATCTATTATTTCGGCAAAAACTCCGGGATATGATGCCATAAATACTCCATGGCGCTTAAATTTACTGTCACCGCAAATTTGTGGTGATTTAAGAAGGATGAAAGAATGGTTCATAAATATAGAGATTAAAATTTAACAAAAATTAATTAATATCTCTAATTTAACATAAAATTACATTTGTGTCAATGAATATTGACAACATAAATTAATTTTTGCTAAATTTTGTAATTTTTAATGACTATTGTAATAATGCAGTTATAAATCATATTTTGTATATCCTTTACCTTGAAAAAAATATGCTTTTGATTATTTAGTTATATGACAATTAAACAATCAGGAGGAAAATATGGAAAAAGTAGAAAAACTTCAAAAAGAAGTAGATAAACTTGAAGAAGATCACAAAATAATCATGAAAGAACATAAGCAAATTAAGAAAGATCATGAAAAACTTATGAAATATTTTGAAAAAAATCAAAAGTAAAATATATGAAAAAGCCTCGCAATTTTGCGAGGCTTTCAGCAAATACAAACATTATTCCTTGCTTTCACCTGTTTCCTGATTTACTCGTTTTGCGGATAATTTCCACTTACCACGATTGTCAACACCCATACATTTTACCCATATGCTGTCGCCTTCTTTGTAAAAATCAGAAACAGAGGCAATGCGTTCGTCTTTAACCTCGGAAATATGAACTAAACCTTCGGTTGTTCCCACAAAACGAACAAAAGCACCAAAGTCCATAATTTTGGTGATAACACCTTTGTAGATAACACCTTCTTCAGGCTCTGCAACAATATCCATAATGATATTAAATGCAGCTTCGCCGTCTTGTGTGTTTACAGATGCAATTTTAACAATCCCATCATCTGAAATATCAATCTTGGTATTGGTCTTTTCGATAATTTCACGAATGACCTTACCGCCCGAACCGATAACTTCACGAATTTTATCTGTCGGAATTTTAATCGAAATAATGCGTGGAGCAAAAGGCGAAACTTTGGCTCTTGGCTCAGAAATTGCTTTTGCCATTTCACCCAAGATATGAATTCGTCCTTCGTGAGCCTGCTCTAAGGCATTTTTCATAATTTCTTTGGTGATTGAGGTAATTTTGATGTCCATCTGTAAAGCTGTTACACCATCTTTTGTTCCGGCAACCTTAAAGTCCATATCGCCCAAGTGGTCTTCATCGCCTAAAATATCGGTTAAAATTGCAACTCTGCCGTCATCTTCCTTAATCAAACCCATGGCAATACCGGCAACGGGTTTTTTCATCGGTACACCTGCGGCTTGCAATGATAATGTTGTTCCGCAAACAGTTGCCATTGATGATGAACCGTTCGATTCCATAATATCGGAAACGACTCTGATAGAATAGGGGAATTTTTCTTTGTCGGTAGGCATCATCGGGTGAATTGCACGCCAAGCAAGCTTTCCGTGTCCGATTTCACGACGACCAGGAGTTCCCAATCTTCCGCATTCACCAACAGAAAACGGCGGGAAGTTGTAGTATAACATAAAGTCTTGTCTGTATTCTGCCATCAAACCGTCAACAATTTGAGCATCGTCATCGGTACCCAAAGTTGTTACCACTAAAGCTTGAGTTTCACCTCTGGTGAACAATGCAGAACCGTGAGTTGTCGGCAATACATCAACTTCGCAACTAATCGGGCGAACAGTTCTGGTATCACGACCATCAATGCGCTTGCCGGTAGAAAGTACTTTTTCACGCATGGTTTTGTGCATAATGTGTTCAATGGCATCACCGACATAACGAACTTCAAGCTCATTTTCTTGGTCAATGGTGGCTTTAACTTCTTCGGACAAAGCACCTAAAAGGTTACCTCGTGTTTGTTTATCAACTTCGTTAAAAGCTTCGTCATATTTTTCGCCGAAATCTTTTTCTACACGCATACATAAATCATTAAATTCTTGAGGAAATACAGGAGCTTCCCAATTTTCTTTACCGGCTTGTTTTTTAAGTTCTAAAATCATATCAATAACCGATTGGAAACTTTCAAAACCAAACATAACGGCTCCGAGCATAACTTCTTCGGAGAGCTCTTTGGCCTCCGATTCAACCATCAAAACCCCCTCTTTGGTACCGGCAACGGCCAATTCCAAATCAGATGTTTTTTGTTCTTCAATGCTTGGGTTTAAAATATAGTTACCATCTTTGTAACCGATTTTTGCCGCACCAATCGGGCCTAAAAACGGAACACCTGAAACTGCCAAAGCTGCAGAAGCCGCAATCATGGCAACAACATCAGAGTCATTTTTTTGGTCATGAGATAAAGTGGTACATATAATTTGAACTTCGTTTTTGAAAGCATCAGGAAACAACGGACGAATAGGTCTGTCAATTAAACGAGAAATGAGAACTTCTCGCTCTGAGGGTTTGCCCTCTCTTTTCATAAAACCGCCGGGGATTTTTCCGGTTGCATAATATTTTTCCTGATAGTTCACTGTTAATGGGAAGAAATCCTGATCGGCATTTGCCTCTTTTGCTGTACAAACAGTTGCAACCACAACTGTATCTCCATATGTAGCCATAACAGCTCCGGTTGCCTGTCTGGCAATTTGACCTGTTTCTAACACTAATTTACGACCGCCCCATTCCATCTCTTGACGGCATTTTTTAAAATTTATCATATTTTCTACCTTTCAAATTTCTTCTTTTTAAAACCTCACCTTAAAAAATTTTTTAAGGATTTTTATAAAACTGCGGAGCCCTATGCCCCGCAGTTTTTTCAAATTACTTACGCAATTCTAACTTTTTGATGATTGCTTGGTAACGATCGTTACTCTTAGCTTTTAAGTGGTCTAAGAGGTGACGACGACGGCTGACCATCTTCATCAAGCCTAAGCGAGAGTGTAAATCTTTTTTGTGAACATTGAAGTGTTCGATCAAAGAATTAATACGGTATGTCCAAATTGCGATTTGAACTTCCGGAGAACCTGTGTCACCCGGTTTTGTACCATATTTCGCAATGATTTCTTGTTTTACTTCATTTGTAATCGACATCTTAATTTTTCCTTTTTTATTTTATAAATTAAACACACGAATTGGAGAAAGTTTGTTTTCTTCAACCCTAACCAATGCTATCAAACTGTTGCCCGACATAGCTGCCAAAACCGCACCTAAGCCGTAACCTTGATAATTTTTCGGCGATAAAGCCTGTCCAAACTTCAGTTTGACGGCATCTTCTTCCGAAACGGCAATCACCGCGATGTCGCGCAGTGATGTCTCTATCGGCAGAAGCGACAAAAGTCTTTGTTCTTCATACACTATATTTTTTAAATTTTCCAGCAAAATCGTATCGTCAATTGAAAAAATTGCACATTTTGTTCTTCTTAAATCGGTCAAATGCCCTAAAGTGCCGAGTTTTAGAGCAATATCTTTACCCAATGTCCTTATATATGTGCCTTTTGAACAACCGACTTTGAACTTATATTCCGATTCGTTTATTTGTTCCAAAAACTCCAAATAATAAATTTCAATCTCTCTTGGCGGAATGTTGACTTCTTTTCCTTCTCTTGCCAGTTTATAAGCTCTTTTACCATTAATTTTTATGGCCGAATACATAGGTGGAACTTGCGTAATTGTGCCCACAAACTGTGGTAACACTTGTAAAATTTGTTCTTTATCGGGAATTATGTTTGAGGTGCTTATAACTTCACCTTCGATATCATCGGTGTTGGTTTGAATACCAAACTTTAAGACAAATTCATATTCTTTTTTACCGTCGGTTACAAACGGTATAAGTTTTGTGGCCTCACCGAATGCAATCGGCAAAACTCCGGTTGCAAAAGGGTCTAATGTACCGGCATGACCGTTTTTATTGGCATTTAACAAATATCTGGTTTTATTTACCACATCGGTTGATCCCATACCTTTGGGCTTGTCAACAATCAGCCAACCGTTTACATCATTATGTTTTGTTCTTTTCATATTTATTCCTTACATTTTGCTTAAGGTATCAACATATTTTTTAATTACGGATATTCTTTTTTGATAGTCGTCAAGTTTGCCTTCAATAAACAACTTTTGGTCCGGTCTGATTTTAACGACACCAAATGAACGATTTACCAACTCAATCAGCTTGTCAACCGCATGAAATGTGTCGTTATGAAACGCAATCAAAATTCCTTTGGCGCCGGCATCAATTTTTGCGATGTTGGCTTTATAACAAAGTTGTTTAATTTCAATGGTGGTAAGCAAGTTTTCAACTTCAACCGGAATGGGACCGAAACGGTCAATCAGTTCTTCTCTCATTTGCAAAATTTCATCAACGGTTTTAATTGCACCGATTCGCTTATACAAACCCAAACGGACACCTAAGTCTTTAACATATTTTTCATCAATAATAATTGGTATTCCGGTTGTAATTTGCGGAGCCCAATCATCAGCATTAAATTCTGAAGTTGTTTCTTGTTGCGATAATGCTTTTTGTCTTAAAATTTCTTCTTCAAGCATATGGTGATACAAAGCAATTCCGACATCTTTTATATGTCCCGATTGTTCCGTCCCCAAAACATTTCCCGAACCTCTGATATCCATATCATGACTGGCAAGCGAAAACCCTGCGCCCAAAGTGTCAAGAGCCGATAATATGCTTAATCTTTTTTCGGCAATCGGTTTTAACTTTTTCTTTGGCGGAATGGTAAAATAGCAATATCCTCTGATTTTTGAACGGCCGATTCTGCCTCTTAACTGATAAAGTTGAGCGAGTCCGAACATATCGGCTTTATAAATTATCATTGTGTTAACCGATGGCATATCAATTCCGGATTCTATAATGGTGGTCGAAAGCAGCAAATCTGCTTTGTGAGCGGCAAAGTCAACCATTACATCTTCCAAATCTTTTACCGGCATTTGTCCGTGTGCAATCGCAATTTTTATATCCGGTACAAGTTCTTTAAGCTCGCTATGAACCGATGCAATGTCCGAAACTCTGGGGCAAACAAAAAATACTTGTCCGTTTCTGAATTTTTCACGATAAATTGCTTCTTTTATCATTACCTTATCAAAAGGCATTACAAACGTTCTGGCTGCCAATCTGTCAACCGGCGGAGTGGCAATTATGCTCAAATTTTTAACTCCCGTAAGGGATAGTTGCAAAGTTCTCGGAATTGGAGTTGCACTTAAAGTTAAAACATGAACATCAGATTTTAAGGCTTTGAGTTTTTCTTTGTGAGCCACACCGAAATGCTGTTCTTCATCAATAATGAGTAATCCCAAATTGCAAAACTTTACATTTTGCGATAACAAGGCATGAGTGCCGATAACAATTTCTATTGAGCCGTTTTTTAAGCCCTCTTGCGTTTCTTTTAATTCTTTAGCACTGACTAATCTAGAAAGCATTTTAACTCTTACGGGAAAGCCTTTCATACGCTCGATAAAATTCAAATAGTGTTGTCTGGCAAGAAGTGTTGTCGGCACAATGAGTGCAACTTGTGCACCACTTGAAGCTACCGTAAAAGCGGCTCGCAACGCAACTTCGGTTTTGCCAAATCCTACATCTCCGCAAACAAGTCTGTCCATCGGAACACCGGTGTTTAAATCTTGTAAAACATCTTTAATGGCTCTTAGTTGGTCATCTGTTTCATTAAAAGCAAAACGGGAGCAAAATTCGTCATATAAGCCTGACGGGGCAACAAAAGCGTCAGATGTTTTAAGCTTGCGTTCGGCGGCAAGTTTTATGAGTTTTTCGGCAATGTCTTTAATTTTTTCTTTTACTTTGGCTTTTTTTGCCTGCCAAGCAGCAGAGCCTAATGTATCAAGCACAATATTTTCATCATCTGAGCCGTATCTTGAAACAACATCAATGTTTTCAACCGGTACGAAAAGTTTGTCGTTATTGGCATATATAATTTTTAAACAGTCGTGAACGGCACCTCCGGCCGTAATTGTTTCAAGCCCCATAAATCTGCCGATTCCGTGCTCAATATGTACAACCAATTCGCCAATATTTAAGGTGGAAATATCGGCAATAAAATCTTGCTTTGAAACTTTTTTGCTTGGCTTTCGGTCTTTTTTAACACCCAAAATATCCTCTTGGCTGACTATACAAAATTCTTGATTTTTAAAACCATGATCCAAATTGAGCACAATCAGGACAATTTTTTTGTTCTGCGCTTTTTTTAAAGCCTCGTTAAAATTTTCAGCAAAACTTAAATTATTAAAACCATATTCGGACAATGTGTGAAACATACGCTCACGAGAGCCTTCGCTGTAACAGCAAATGATGCGTTTTAGTTTTGCGTTTTCGGATAAATAGTCTTTTAAATCCTGATATACTGCCGCCTGATTGATGTTTTTTGCGTGGGCAAAATTACGAGCAGGGATTACTCTTAAATTTGTAATATTTTCAGAATCGGGCAAGCTTAAGGCAGTGAGCTTAATGGCATTTTTATCATTGATGATTTTTTCAAATTCATCTTGTGTAAGATATAAAAGCTCCGGTTTTATGGGGCGATATATAAGCTCATCGGATTTTTGCTCCATATCCAAAGCTTCCAGTCTTGCTGTATAATAATCAATTATGCTCTCTTTTTTTGCTTTTAAGGCGTCATCATAATTGTTGCCTAAAACAATGTCGGCATTGAAGACATAATCAAACAACGAGGGCAGGGGCTCATCATAAAAAAACGGTAACCAGTTTTCCATACCGATATATTTTTTACCCTCAGATATCCATTCGTAAATTTCGTCTTTTAAACCGTTTGTGCCAAAACTTTCACGATATGAAAGTCTAAAATTTTTAATGGTGTTTTCATTTAATACCACTTCATTTGCCACTAAAAATGTGTATGCTGACAAAGTGCCGGTTGTTCTTTGATTAAGCGGATTAAAAGTTCTGATGTTTTCAACTTCGTCATCAAACAAATCAATTCTGATGGGCTGTGATGCGCCTGAGGGAAAAATGTCTATAATATCGCCTCTTACGGCAAATTCAGCCGGCTCCATTACTTGTTCGACTTTTGTATATCCGTTGATGGCGCAATAATGTAAAAAAACATTAAAATCAAACTTTGAACCGATTTTAATTATTTTGTTCGAATTAAGAAAAATCTTTTTGGGCGGCAACTTCTGAATGGCAGCTCCCACACTTGTAATTACGATTCGTTTTTGTTTCGGATTCGGGTCTAAAACGAGTTTGGATAGAGTTTCCAAGCGCTGTGACAATATGTTGACATTAGGTGAGGCTCTGTCATAAGGCACCGTATCCCAAGCCGGAAACATAAGTACTTCAAATTCGGGGTTTAAATATTTTACAACTTCAGCAGTTTGAAAAAGCTCAATTCCGTTGCTGACAATATAAAGAGTGGTTTTGTTATTGTTTTTTACAAAATCGCTAAGCCAAAAAGCATCAAAGCCGTTTGGTATGGAAGAATAAATTTGTGTTTTGTTTTGCTCGGTACTCATTTTGATACATATAAATTATTTAAATTTGTTATACAAGGCTTTTCGGTCTTTTCTGCTCATTGACCACAAATTTCCGAGACCGTTTACCGGTTGGACATCAAATTTTGAGGCAAAATTAAAATCCCGTTTAAAAAATATGGTTGTAGCTTTTGTATAAACATTCATCGGGCAAAAACCGTAAAAATCAACTTGCAATAAGTCGGCTGATTGAAGCTCCTTAATGGCTTTTTTATATTCATCACTGGTGTTTACTCTATCAGAGTCATCTAAAATAATCATACCGCCATCGGCAAGCTTTTCAATGGCTGCTTTGGCACATTCAAAACGGCGCTTGCCGTCAATGACAATTACATCATATTTTTGGTTTTCTTCAAAAATTGCATTTTCGTAAATTTTGCCCTCATCACGCCACTTGATATCAAGATTTGGCTCATTAAATTCTTGTTGCCATTTTTCAAACCATTTAGGATTGTCTTCAATGCTTATCACTTTTTTAGCTCTTGTTGCCCAGAACAAAGAAGAATATGCACAACCGAACTCAAACACGGTTTTGTTGGAGTAATCAAACTGGGAAAGGTATTCAATTGCCGGATAAGTGTACCACGGAATGGGGTTGTTATCCCTATCGACACAAACCTTTTCATCAATTGTGTGAGATATGCCAAAGTCCTTTACCCACATCTCAATAAACTTTAAAAACTTTTCGCTATACATATTTTTATCCATATTGAAAATTATCTCTTTAGGGATATATCACATTTGCACAAAAAGTAAAAACCTTTTTTTAGGAGGAAAAAATGTATTTTATGGAAAAATTAGCTTTGTGGCTCACAATCGTCGGCGGTATAACATGGGGCTTAATAGGTTTGTTCGGATTTAACTTGGTTTCGGCCTTGTTCGGAGATATGAGTATGTTAAGCCGTATTGTGTATATGCTGGTAGGCTTGTCTGCAATATGGCTTGCTTATACCCAAATTGTACCCGATAGAGTGGTTGTGGTTAAAAAGTCTTAAAAAAAGAGGAGCAAGAAGCTCCTCTTTTTATGAAAGATTAGTATGTAATTTTCATTAGAATGTTTTCTGTAAATTCACCTTCAGTATAAAGTTCCGAAATTGATAATTTACCACCAATAAACAGGTCCATATTTCCATCACCTTCATAATACTCTTCCTCGTTATAAGCAACATAAGAGTCATCTGTAGAAAATTCTACTCCTGTATCAGCACTGTTAATTACAGGATTTAGCCTTTCAAAAGTAATTGTTGCATTAGTATCTGCTATTGCATAAGCTGCATCGCCGGATATAGTACATTTAGCAGGTGTAGGTGTGCCTTCTATGAATATTCCATTACTTCCACTGCTTACATTTTTTCCATTCTTACCCAATATCTCGACTGTGCCAGAACTATCTTCTAAAGTTGTGACTATCACTGTTCCAAAATCTAGAGCTTGAGAACATTCAATGGCAGATGCTTTTTTTAAATTAACTGTTGTTGCAAAAACACCCGATGCATATCCGGTGGCATTTGCTGTGCCTGAAATCATCAAAGCAACAGCACCTAAAAGAAAATATTTTCTCATATGTTTTAATCCTTAAAAATAGTTTAACTTTAAGTTTTAAGAGGGCAATTTTTACCTCTTACATCACATCATAAACCGTTTTTTTTTTTTGCAAGTAAAAAGAGTCTTAATGTGGATTTAAATCAAAAATGAGGTAAGAAAACCCATACAGAAAAAAGTTTAACTGTATGGGTTATAATTTTAATACAAAAATAATTACATCAAACGGCTATTATCAATAGCTGCCTTGATTAAAGATACAAACAACGGATGCGGAGCAAACGGTTTTGATTTTAACTCAGGGTGAAACTGAACACCGATAAACCAAGGGTGATTTTTAAGCTCAATTGCTTCGAACAATTTGCCGTCAGGTGATTTTCCACTGACAACCATTCCGGCTTTTTTCAACAATTTTTCATAATCGGAGTTTATCTCATACTTATGATAATGTCTTTCCTCAATTTCAGATGAATTATAAATTTGGCATATTTTCGATTCGTTATCTAAACAGCAAAGATGGGCTCCGATACGAGTTTTTTTTGTATCATTAATTTTTACAAACGGTGTGCAATTGTTATTAAACTCAGCAGAATCTGCATCTTTAATGTCCAAAACATTGCGAGCATATTCAATTACTGCCAGTTGCATACCCAAACAAATTCCTAAAAAGACAATGTTGTTTTCTCTGGCATATCTGATGGCCGCAAGTTTTCCGTTGTTGCCTTCAACTCCTGCTCCTGACGGAACAATAATAGCGTTTACATCTTTAAAATATGCACTCAAATTTTGTGTGTCTAAACTTTTGGCATCTATCCATTTTATTTTTACCTGATAATGATTTGCAATTGCTCCGTGCTTAATGGCCTCGTGCAAAGATTTGTATGCTTCCAAAAGTTCTGTATATTTTCCGACTACCCCGACACAAATTTGCCCCTCCGGTGTTTTAATGGTTTCAACAATTTTTTGCCATTTGCTTAAATCGGCCGGTTTGTCATTGTCAATGTTAAAATATCGACAAACGGCTCTGTCCATTCCCTCATTAGAATATGCAAGCGGAACTTGGTAAATGTTGCTTACATCAAGAGCGGCAATAACATTTTCTTCTCTAACATTGCAAAATAATGCCAATTTCCTTTTTTCATTTTCAGGAATCTTAATTTGTGAACGACATAAAAGCATATCCGGTTGAATGCCGTATTCTTGCAATTTTTTTACCGAATGTTGCGTCGGTTTAGTCTTGAGCTCACCGGCAGTAGGAATAAACGGTAATAACGTAAGATGAATAAACATAACTCTGTTGCGCCCCAAATCATAAGCAACTTGACGAATAGCCTCTAAATATGGTTGTCCCTCAATGTCACCTACCGTGCCGCCGATTTCACACAGCACAAAATCTTCATCGTCTAAATTTGAAATAATAAAATCTTTAATTTCATTGGTAACATGCGGAATTACCTGAATGGTTGCACCGTTATATTCACCTCGTTTTTCTTTATCAATCACTCTTTGATAAATTTTACCGGTGGTAATTGAGTCAAACTTGGTTGCTGATACACCTGAAAATCTTTCATAATGGCCTAAATCCAAATCAGCTTTCGTGCCGTCATCGGTAATAAAAACTTCTCCGTGCTGATATGGGCTCATAATTCCGGGATTAACATTTAAATACGGATCTAGTTTTCTTAAACGCACCTTAAAACCATGTCCTTGCAACACTGCAGCTAAAGAGGCGGAAGCCAAACCTTTTCCCAATGAAGATACAACACCGCCGGTTATAAATATAAATTTTGTCTTTGGATTTATCATCTTTTTAAAGTCCTTTTTTATCTGTTTAAAAGTGAGAAAGGCACCTTATGTCTTTTTAAGGTGCCTATTTTTTGTTTGTGACCATATACTTACTCAGCCTGTGGAACGCTTGGTACTACCGGTTCGGCAGATGTAGTCGGTATACTTTTGGTTGCGGGAGCAACATCTAAAATTGAAGAACTTTTACGTTCAGCTCCTTTATAATATATGGCAAGCGAAATGCTGGTTACAAAGAAAATTGTTGCTAAAATTGCAGTTAAACGGGTTAATAGATTTCCTGTTCCTCTGGCACTTAAAAAACTGTTTGCACCTGAACCGCCACCTAAACCGTTTAAGGCCCCACCGGATGATCTTTGCATCAAAATGATGACGACCAAAAAAATTGCCGTAATTAAATGTATAACTAACAATACCGATCCCATTTTATTTTCCTTTTCTTATTTTCCACAAACACTTTGAGCAATACTCATAAAATCAGTTGCTTTTAAGCTGGCACCCCCGATTAATGCTCCGTCAACATCTTCTAAAGCCAGAAGCTCGGTTGCGTTAGAAGGTTTAACTGAGCCACCATACAACAAACGCATTTTATTTGCAACGGATTTTCCTAACTTTTTAGCAACAACTTTTCTGATGGCAGCATGTGTCTCTTGAACTTCGGTAGCTGTCGGTGTTTTTCCGGTGCCGATTGCCCATACCGGCTCATAAGCAATTACGGTGTTGGTTGCATTTGCGGTTTCCGGAACCGAGCCCATAATCTGATTTGTACAAACCTCAATAGTTTTTCCCGATTCTCTTTCTTCTAAGGTCTCGCCGATGCAAATTACGGCTTTTAAACCTGATGCATGCAAACTTAAGGCTTTCTTACAAACAAGCTCATTGCTTTCACCATGATTTGTTCTTCTTTCGGAGTGTCCTATCAAAGCATATGTGCAGCCCAAATCTTTAAGCATTAAGGGACTGATATCACCTGTATGAGCACCTTTTTCGGCCATATGACAATCTTGCGCACCCAATGCAACCTTGGAACCGCGTAAAGCTTTTTTAACCCTGTCAAGCAAAGTAAACGGCGGACAAACCAAAAATTCACATTCTGGTTTGCCGAGTTTTTTAACCTCATTTGCCACTTCTTTAGCCAAATTTGTTCCGTCTTGTAAAAGACCGTTCATTTTCCAGTTACCGGCAATTAAAATTTTACGAGCCATATTAAATTCCTTTTAATTAAAATTCACTAATAAAAATCTTTAGCACATTGATTTTTATTTTTCCAGTTAAAAAAAGTTTTCAACACCAATATTTTGTAATTGCAATAAATAAATATTAAACTATAATGGCAAAAAATGTTTTTTATTAATAGTAGGAAAAAAATATGATAACTAAATTAGCAAAAGCACAAAAAGGTTGGGCCGCAAAGCTCATATTGACCTTAACCGCACTCAGCTTTATGTCCTTGTTCGGCGTCAGCAGTTATATTAGCAATGCCAACAACAATCGTGCCGTTATAAAAGTGGATAACATTGAAATTTTGCAGTCTCAGTTTGCCTATCAGGCTCAAAACGAAATTGCCCTTGCTTCAAAACTTTTGGGTGATAATCAAGAACTTACCGATGAAATGAGGACGTCCATTGTCTACGGATTGTCGCAAAAGCTCTTAAACGATTCGATTATGGATAGAACTGCCAAAAAGCACAATGTATTGTTTAGTCCGAATTTTATCCACAGTCTTATTGTTAATGATGTTACATTTCGTGATGAAAACGGAAATTTCAACCGAGATATATTCAGAGAGCTTTTATCTCAAAGCGGTTTATCTGAAGCCGAATATGTAAAAGCTATCAGTCGCAATTTGGCTCGCCGTTTGCTTATTGATAATCAGGTTTTAAATATCAATGTTCCTCAAGTTTTGCTTAAAGCTCAGACAAAAGTTGATAATAAGCGTCGTACATTTAAATATGTAAATATTAAACCTTCAGAGATGAAAATCGACAGAACGATTTCCGAAGAAGAAATCAACCAATATTATGAAGATTTTTCTGTTGGATTTATGGAACCCGAACGTAGAGATTTAACAGTTTTGTACGTGCCGATGCAAAACATTTTTGACAATATAAAAATTAGTGATGATGATATTGCCTTTTATTATGAAGACAATAAGTCGGATTATGAAACACCTGAAACTCGTCAAGTGTTGCAAATGATGTTCGATGAAGAAAAACTTGCTAATAAAGCATTTTTTGAGCTCAAACAAGGAAAAGATTTTTACAACATCGCTCAAGAGCTTGCAAACCAAAGCAAAGAAGATACAGATCTTGGTTTTACTTCCGTTGATGAACTCATTACTGAGTTGTCGGAACAGGTTTTTGCTCTTAAAAAAGGCGAGTTTACCAAACCTGTAAAGGTTGGTGATATGTGGCAAATTATGCAAGTTGCCGACATTAAAGAAAGTTCAAAAACCGATTATGCTCAAGCCAAAGCCGAAATTGAAAAAATCTTAAAAGATGAAAGGCTTTATGATGCAAGCTATGAGGTTTTGGCCTCCATTGAAGACAAACTCGGCGCCGGAACAGATTTGGAAACCATAGCACAAGAGATGAATGTTAAACTTGCTAAAGTGACAGGTTATGCTGAAGACAGAACTGCAACATCTTCACCTGATGAACTTAAAGACCTCATTGCGGGCAATGATTTTGCCGATGTCGGATTTTTGTATTCTTTAGGTGAAACATCTCAGGTTTTGGAAACCGATAACGGCTTATTTGCTTTAAGAGTTGACAACATTAAAGAAGCTCACCCTAAAGCTCTTGAAACTGTTCGTTCTGACATTGTTAAACTTTGGTCTGACAATGAAAAAGCTGCCATAGCTCAAGAAAAATTAAATGACATAATGCACGACTTGGAAAATGGCGATGATTTGTCAGATGTTGGCCCTCGTTATGGTTTAGATGTGTATAATTCAAGACCGATTACCAGAAATGAGACATTTGCAAACTTGAACTATGCCGATATCAGAGCAATGTTTGCCGATTCGCTTAATACACCTCATCAGATGCAATATGGTGAGGACTATGTTGTTGCCGTTGCTGTTCAAGATTTTGACAATGAGGTTGAATTGAGTCTTAAGGAAAAAGACTTGATTAAACGCAATGCAGAGCAACAGCTCTTAAGCGCATTTACCGATGCGTTGCTCAAAAGCTATGCCGATGAATATAAAATCAGAGTAAAATATAAGCTTATGGGCTTAACTGATTTATAAAAAACATTAAGCCGCTTTTGTTAGCGGCTTTTTATTTATAAAAGGAAGAAAAATGAAAATAGTATTTATGGGAACCCCTGATTTTGCCGTTCCGGTTTTGGAAAGACTTATCAAAGAACACGAGGTTGTCTGCGTTTATACCAGAGCTCCGAAAGAAGCGGGCAGGGGAAAACAAATAAACAAAACACCTGTTCATTTGTTGGCGGAAAAGTTTGGTATTGAAGTTAGGACACCAAAAACCTTAAAAACGGAAGATGAACAACAAAGGTTTTGCTCGTTAAAAGCTGATATTTCGGTTGTGGCGGCATACGGTTTAATTTTGCCTAAAGCCGTAATTGAAGCATTTGATAAAGGGTGCATCAATGTTCATGCCTCGTTGTTGCCAAGGTGGCGAGGAGCAGCGCCAATTCAACGAAGCATTGAATATGGTGACGATAAAAGCGGAGTTACCATAATGCAAGTTGTTGAAGCCTTAGATGCAGGTGCTATGTATAAAAAAGGCGAGGTAAAAATTGATGGTAATACCACAGGCGGTGTTTTACATGACAAACTGTCAGTCATCGGAGCTGATTTAATCAGTGAGGTTTTATCAGATTTTGATAATATTGTCCCAATTGAGCAAGACCAAAATTTGGTAACTTATGCCAACAAACTGGATAAAGAAGAAACAAAAATAAATTTTGACGATTCGGCAGAGGTTTTAGAAAGAAAAATCAGAGCTTTTAATCCGTTTCCGGCTATGTTTTTTGAGTATCAGGGCGAAAGATTTAAGCTCTTAAAAGCAACCGTTGAAGATATTAAAGCTGATGCTGGTAAAATCATCGAGGGACAAAAAGCTTTGATAATCGGCTGTAGAGATAAAGCATTACGGGTTGATAAAGTTCAAAGACAAGGCAAAAAGGCAATGCAAATTAAGGAGCTTTTGCGAGGTTTTACTTTTGAGAAAAACATCGTTTTATAGTAAATAAGTTTTATAATGATTGTAAAGTCAAAAGTTAGGACTATATCATAGGTGTTCGATGATGATAATAAAAGTCAAGCAGACTTTAAGTTTCAGAGTTGAGCCGAAAATGTTCCTTTGGCAAAAGTTGATATCAGTTGCAAAAGGTCGAAAAAGAGGGGTTGCTACCCCTCTTTTTTAAGTTGATATGAGATTTATTCTTGAGTTAAAGTTAAGGTAAATGAACCTTCATATTCACCGGCTTTAACCTCGGCAGGGATACTAATGAATGAGTATAAATTAGTAGTATTTTCTCCATGATATTCAACTCCTATTTTATCACCATTGCTATTTGTCAGCTCAACATAACCACCAACACTATCTGGAATAGTTGCAGTACATGTTGATACAGCATTATTAGCACCTGTGATTGAAATAAGGTCATCAGCATAACCACCATCAGAAGATAAATCATGGGCAAGAATAGAAAAAGCTCTATTTTTTTGTTTTACTACAATGTTACCATAATTGATTTTAGAACAAGAAAAAGTACCTGCTACCTCGATTGTAGCTTTTGCTGTTACTTCGGCATAGTCGGTTGTTGCGTTTGCTGTTGTTGCAGCTATTAAAGCAACAGCAGTTAAAAGAAAATATTTTCTCATTTTATTTAATCCTTTACAAAAATAGTTAAACTTAATTTGAAAAGCTAAAAATTAGCCTTTCATATCGCATCTTAAACCGTTTTTTTTGCAAGTAAAAAGAGTCTAATTGTGGATTTAAATCAAAAATGGTGTAGAGGTATGAGCAAAAACCGAGAGTTGATAATTAGTGTTTTGTTATATATGAGTTTAAATATTAAAAATATTGTTTTTAATATATTTTTATTGATATTTTAGATTTTTCGTGTTATAACAAATTTTGTAATGAAAATAACAATAACTTTTGAAAGGAAAAAAATATGTATAATTATCCAAAATATCAATCTTATGAACAAACTTACAACACAGGATATTCGAATCAGAATTTTCTTAATAAGCTTAAAGAATATGCCAATCGACAAAGGTACTATGATACTATGTATGGCGGTAATTATGTATCCAACGATAATTATGGTTATTGCCCAAATGACAGTTATAACAATCCGAATTGTTATATGACATTCAATGGTCAAAATTTAGGATTATATAATAATATGGGACAATATGCTAATCTGGATGCTCAATCAGGTCATCGAGATTATCAAAGTTCACGATATCAAAATGTAGCTAATAAAGGTCCGTTACCTGAGGGGATATATTATGCTAATCAAGACCAAAGACAGAATATATCATTAATTGATTCTATTATTGGTTTCGGAAAACGCGGAAAATGGCCAGGGTCAATTCCAGCGTGGGGAATAAACCGTGTTTGGTTGCAACCTGATGAAAATACCGATACATATGGCCGTTCAGGATTTACGATACATGGTGGACTAAGTAAAGGCTCTGCGGGTTGTATTGATATTCCGTGGCAAACGGGAAAATTAAATGACTATTTAGATGATTGTCAAGAATCTGTACCTGTATATGTAAAATATCCGAATAATTGGTAAGCATAAACATTAGAGGCAAGAATATTTAATCTTGCTTTTAATGTTTTTACTGGTAATATGAAAAAATGTTACACCAATAAGGAATATCAAATGCGAGCCATAAATATTGTTAAAGAACATATTGTCAATACAATTAAATTGCTTTTGGATTTTAAGTGGTATGTTGCACTATATTCGTTGTTTTATTTTATATTGATTTGGGGATATCTAAATCCGCCTACAGAAAATGATGCTATTTTTAATTCTGAATATACTCAAGGTTTATGGTATTATATCAATCAAGAAGTTTATATTGGCAATATGCAAGATTTATTAATAGAGTTTTTTCTTTTGTTCTTAATCGGTACCAGTAATATGAAAAATCACCCCACATTGGCAAAGCTTATTTTTTTATCACCGATATTGTTTCTTGTCTTAACTTGGTTGTGAAAATAAAAAACCGCCTCGAGGTTTTTAAGCCCGAGGCGGTAGGTAAATTATTAGTAAGTTTCAGTAATAGTAAATGAACCTGTATAAGTGCCGGCTTCAATTTTGGCAGGAATTGTTAAGCTGCCACCTATAAAATCGCCGTAACCGTCCGGAGCATAGGTAAGAGTTTGTGTTTTACCATCGGCTCTTAATGTTATGGAAGGTATATTCATCCCCTCAGGGTACAACTCAGTCTCCGAGTTATCACACTGTGCTCTAGATGCACCAGTAACGGAAATTACATCATCTGAACCAGAAGTTACTTTTCCAGTATCCGAATCCATTTGTAACAAAATATCAGAATTGTTTTGTTTGACAACGATTGTGCCCCAATTAACTTCACCACAATCATACTTGTTTGCCACTTCAATTGTAGCCTTAGCGGTTACTTCGGCATAGTCGGTTGTTGCGTTTGCTGTTGTTGCAGCTATTAAAGCAACAGCAGATAAAAGAAAATATTTTCTCATAATTTATATCCTTTACAAAAATTAAGTTTAAATGTACTTGAAAGGTCAAAAATTAGCCTCTCAGGTCGCATCATAAACCGTTTTTTTTTTTTGCAAGTAAAAAGAGTCTTTAAAGGTGTTTAAATCAGATATGATGAATGGAATATTCCGTAGTTGAGAAAATATTATGTGGTTGTATTGCTGATTTTTTATTCTCGGTTTTTTCGCGGTAAACTTATTTTTCTTTTAGGTAAACTTATTTTTCTGTATATATACACTGCAATTGGAACACCAAGCAACATTCCCCACATACCGATAACACTATGTGCAATATATAAAATAATGAGTGTCATAACAGGATTAATACGCATGATTGAAGATACGATTCTGGGATTTAACACATATGTTTCAAACATATGTATGCCGATTATCATAACAATAGCCCAAAATCCCAGTTCCATTCCACCCGTATTTACAGCCATTAGGATAATTGGTACTGAAGATATAATCATACCTAAAACCGGAATTAATCCGCACATAAACACAATAGTACATAACAGAGCTATTGCTTTGATATCTAAAGCATAAAGGCAAATGGCTGTCAGGCATGTGTTGACGGTAGATATAAACAGTTGAGCACGAAAGTTTTCTCCTACAACCTTGGCAAACAACAATATACTATCTGCTGTTTCCTGATAGGAATCTGCAAGTTTAGTATATTTTAAATTTTTTACTCCTTTTGAAAGATGTGGTAAATCAAACATAATCAAAAAACTAAATAGCATAGCCAAGAAAAACCAACCAAAATAATGTAACCCTTTTTCCAAAATTCCTCTAACCACATTCCATACACTGACAACAATAGTGTCAGGAAACAAAGCTTCTTTTATTTGCGGCAATAAAGGAAATATAAATTCATTGTCGGCAAAATGAACATTTAGCCATTCTTTAGTTGACTTTATGCTATTTGGTAATTGATCCGTAAATGATATTGCCTCAGAAAGAAGACGTTGTGGTATAATCGTTAAAAAAGCAATAACTCCGATTAAAAATAAAATATAAATAGCTACAATTATGGCTCTACGATTTATGTGGTGTTTTTGACGAATAAATGTAGTTATTCCTGAAACAATAAAGCACATAATAAATGTAATAAAAACAAGGCCGAACATATCTCTGAACAAGTATAATAGTCCCATAAAAGTTGCCCAAATAAAATATGCTTGGTTTACTTTAATAAATTTGGAAATATCAAAAGTCATATCATTGCCTCATATTATTTTACTCTGATTAATATCATAAAATAATGAATATTAATGTGTCAAATGATATTTTTATTTATACCTTTATGGAACCTTAATCAATGAAAAATACACTTGTAGTGACTGTAATTAGTGCTAACTATTCATAAGTGTTGAGTTGTACTAATGTCTACCTTCAAATGATCTCACTTGTTTTTTAGCCATCGTTTGAAATTCTTTGGTCGCTTTATTTACTTTTTCTGCTGATGCGGTAATACTTTGTCTTTCTTCTGAAAAACGTGATGAAACTTTAGTGGTATGTTCACTACCGATAAAATTATCCAGTTCGTATCTTATTCTGCTGACATACTGTTCTATAGCTTTGCGATCATTTGGATCCTTAATCCGTTTCATTGTCTCAATTTTAGCTTTCTTTTCAGTGAGAGCATTTTTGGCCTCGACAAATTCAGGTGTTCGTATTTGTGTCTCGCCTGTGGTTACGTCAGTAACAGTACCAACAGCTATAAAATCAAATTTATTTAAAAAACTACAATCAAGTTGTCTACCGTCAGGGGTATGCAAAACTAAATCTTGGTCATGGTCTTTTGTTTTGCCATTTTTGTGGTATGTATAATCGTTATGCGTCATCATATAACCATTATCAAGTATATCTTTTCGATTATATTCTTTTTGATAATGTTCCATTATGCCATTTTTATCTACTAATCTGAAAACTTGCCTATTCATATCAGATAATATGCTGTCCCCTTCATTCTCATGAATTATATCCTGTACTTGTGAGAAATCAGCTCTTTCGATTTTATCTGCTCTAATATCATCTTTTGGAGTTTCAGTACGTGCATTTGCATTGCTGATAGGGAGTATTGTGGCGGTAGCAATACCCAACTTAATAAGTGTCTTATTTATTCTATCTTTTATATCTGACATTATTTTTCTCCCAAATTCTATGCCTTATAATAACATCATTTTTAGATAAAGTAAATACATATTAAAACACAGTTTAAAATTCCAGATAAGAAGGAAATATAAATTCAGCGGTCAACAACTTATATGTTGACAAAATATAAGGCGTATGATAGAATAGCTGTCATGTTGTAGGATTATTTATGTTTTATGAAGATACAGTAGAACAAACTTGGGATAAAATTTCATATTCATTAACTGGACAACCGCAGCCAACAACTCGTGAAGCCCGGCTGATTTTTTGTGATAAATTGTTTTCACCTCCTATTTTGGAAAAAATGGATGGGAAGATGGGTGAGTACTTAGGATATTATCAGCCTAGTAAAAGGTATAGAGAACTTCGTTCATTTATATTAAAGCGTCTTTCTGATGAAACTACTAAGGAACAAACATTAGAAATATGTAAAAAATTTTTGAAGCAGGATGTCCGCTGTTCTTTAACAAAGAAGAGGAATCATACAATTACCTAAAAAAACAAATACCTGAGATTTTGATGGACAATATTAAAATAGAGTTGTCAAATCAAAATATTGCAGGAGCTTCTTTAACTTTAACAATATTAAACAACACAATAGATAAAATAGCTATAGCTCCAGAATGTCCCAAAATATATAATACATCAAGTGAGGATATACTATATTCATTAGAAAAGGGTTTTATTCACTGTCTTGAAAAAAGTCCGCAACATCTGAAAGATAGCTTATTAGATTCTTTGTTATATGTTTGTTCAAAAGATAGTGATTTTCATAAAAAATATTATGCAACAATTGTAGAGGATTTTACAAGATGTTGTTTAGATCCGAAACTTAATCTGCAATCTCAATTTGTTAAGTTTTGTCATGATGAAAAGGGTGAGTTTTTTGATTATACTTGTCTAAACACAATAAAAAAATCTATACAACAAGATAAAGCAAATTGCCTTAATGTAATTAATATACTTCCTCGTTTACCAATACAACGTTTTGATGCGAATTCTCTTAAAATGATGTATTCTGTTTTGGATATCATAATTGATAAAAACCCAAATCTACGGCATAAAGTATTAGACATTATGGAAAGTATATATCAATATCCTAACAATGATAAGTCTTCACACATTAGAGCAAATTCTTTATTATCAAGAATGGCTAAACAATATCCTGAAGTTACAAATCGTATCCAAAATTTTACAGGTAAACCAATTGTGCAATTAGAACCACGTTGTGACATATTGCCTAATTTAGAGTTTATTTTTATGGGACAGGAAAAGCCTTGTGTTGAAAAATTTAAAGAACTTCGAGAATTTAAAGGTAGTAATAAGTTTTGGGGTGGATTATGGGCTTCTCCTAAAATAGAAAACGGATATTCTCAATGGTATAATTGGAGCAAAACACATTACAACCCTTATGCTAAAGGCGCTAGCTTTTACTATGTAGAGCCTACAAAAGACAGCCGTTGTTTAGTTGTGGAATCTTTTGAAGATTTGGCTCCATATAGTTGTGTATCTAGACTTAGTGATAACGTAATTGATATTGAAGCATTACAGAAAGATTATGATTGTATCTATGTTAATGATCCTGATAATTGGGAAAAATATAAAAATTATTTGGAGGGGTGGGAGGTATCTTCATTAGTTATGTTAAAAGCTGATAAATTTAATGCATACACGGAGGAAGAATGGCAAACGCATAGACGATTGGTAGATAAAATTAATCATAATAAAGATATGAAGAGTTCATCTTCTGCTGAAAAAGATAATAATCAGGCAAATTATAATAATGACAATGTTGAAAAAGTTAGAAGTTTTAAAGACTTGAATGAACGGTAATTATGATATATTGATTTTTAGAAAATATCTGCAATAAAATCAGCTCAGATCCTAACAAATCTTAAAATAAAAAGTTTCTTGAAGGTTTTTTATATGCAAAAAAGTCGCCAAAAATGACGACTTTTAGAAGTTTAATTTAACAACTCTATATTGAGCAGTTTTTTATTATTAGGGTTCATATGCATTGTTTTTTTGTTGCATGAATTGCTTTTTCTCTGCCTGTTTAATCATATTATCTGTATGTCCAATCATGCCAGAAAAATTATATTCAACATATTTATTATCAAAAATAACTTCTCTTCCGGCATTATAACATGGTACCCAACCTCCGGTTTTAGATGTTTTAACCATATCCATCATTTTTGTATCGGTTGTTAATATGATAAAGTCTGATTTTCCGTCATAAATGGTCATGGCGCCTCCATTATAAGAACTGCAGATGCGTCCGTCTTTTTCATATCCTAAGCGTTCCAAATTAATATATCCCTGTTGACCAGTTTTGTTTTCCCAACTATCCCATGCATGATATGGTTCACCGTTTGCTATAATAACATAATTTGTGCCTTCTTCAAACCCTTCCAGTCCCAGTTTTTCCAATAAGGCTTTGGCTTTCTCTGTATTTTTAGTAGCATCATCATATGCTTGTTTATCTTCTTTATTCAGGCGCTCTTGATGTTGTCTTTCGAACATTGCATCAAAAGTGTCGTTTATCGTTTGATCATCAAAACATACATCACGGCCGCCTTTATAAAATCTAACAGGTATAGAATTAGAAGCACCATGCATAGCCTTCTGTGCTTGTTCAACCATTTCAAGATTACAAGTGTATATGTCAAATTTCCCATTTGCAGGAGAAATAACGCCAACTCCACTTGTATAATCAGCTCCTTTTTCTGTATTTGGGCGATAGTAATGTGCCTCATTAGGGAAATATTCTTTACCGCCATGAGAAAAAACAAACTTAACACCGGTAGGAATCACCACATAATCATGATTCAGTTTATATCCGTCTAAACCAAGTTCATTTAAAAAACGCATTGCTTGTGCATTTGCCAAAATATTAGACATTACCTTTCTCCTTAAATTCATTATAATTAAGATAATGATATAGAAAAAAACATTTTTCGTCAACACATATTTTTATCAGGTGTAGTGGCAAAGTTAAAAGAAACTATTATTGCAAAAATTAAAATGTTTGAATTTTACAATAAAATAGATTATCATCTGCCCACTATTTGAAATTATGATGTTTTACTTAAAATTACGAATTACTATGTTTAAATGTTTCAACGCAGTAACTATAGTGCCTATTAGAGGAGTCTGCATCAATCAAATTTTGTTAGAAATGAAAGCCTTAAGCTCAAAAACGGGTTTACCGGTAGTCGCTGAAATAAAAGGCGAAAGGGTTGAGATTACCCCTATTACCAACATTAGCAATGTCTGGAATTCATTGAAAACAAAAAAGTAAATAACCATTAAAATTTTGTGTTATGCTTACAACAGGAGATTTTTTATTTGCTTGCGTGATGTTATCAATAATAGGTATTGGTTCTATTATTACTTATTGGGGGAATGACTATGGGTAGCTTGCCCCATAATTTGACGATGAACCGCATACTTCCGTCCGCCCTTCGATTGTATTCAAATGGCTTTTTCGCTAGTTCGAACCTAATGCAAATGCATTCAACACTAAAAAACCACCCATAAAGGGTGGCTTTTTAGTGTTGGTCGTCTTCACTCGATATTATTAGAACATTTACAGACGATGATATAATAGCTATAGAAGAAGTTAAGCATATGTTGACCGAGGGAAAATATATATAAAAAATAATATATAAAATTTATGGTATGTTTTTTAGTATAAATATTATTATAAAATTTGACTAGATTAAGAAAACAGAAATAAATATTGTATAGGATATACTTGATATAAAACTTGATAAATTAAGTATAAATATTATATAACTTTTAATGTTGTTAGGAAAAGATATGTTTTACAGACAAAAGTTAATGTTGGCATTATTGAACGCTTTTGGTGGTGAATTAGAGCGTACTGATTTTCAAAAATATTTATTTCTTTATACACAAATCTGCCAGCCAGATGGAAAAAGAGATTATGATTTTGTGCCATATAAATATGGTTGCTTTTCTTTTCAGTCTTATGCTGATTTGCGAAATTTAGAAGCATCTAATTACTTAACCTATTCTGAAAACTTAAAATTAACAGATAATGATACAGACTATATTTCTTTATTAGATGCTAATGATAGGAACAAAATTGTAAAATTTAAGGAGATATATTCGAAATATAAGGGCGATGATTTAATTCGGTATGTATATGAAAGATACCCTTATTATACTATAAATAGTGAAATTTATAACAGAATATTTCCCACGCAAGACAGATATACCCTAGATGTGTCAAACGAAAAAAGGTTGTTTACTATAGGGTATGAAGCAAATAGTGTCGATGCTTATATAAACAAACTGATAAAAAACAACATAAAACTGGTGTGCGATGTAAGAAGAAATCCTATAAGTAGGAAATATGGCTTTTCTAAATCTTCTATGCAAAATTTAATTGAACGAGTAGGCATTAAATATATTAATATTCCGCAACTTGGCATCGAATCGGAACAACGTATTGAACTAAACACAATGGCTGATTATGAAAAATTATTTAGCCATTATGAAAAAACAACTCTTGCTCATAGCGAACTTTATTTGAATAAAATTTTAAATTTGATTAAAGAATACAGAAGAGTTGCATTAACTTGTTTCGAAGCAGATTATCATATGTGTCATCGCGCAAGAGTTGCCAATGCTCTTGTAAAAATGCAAAAGGCTTTGGTTTTGGAGCATATTTAAGATGAAAAAGAAAGTTTTGATAACAGTTAAAACTTATCCTACATTATCAAATAAATATGATGAAACGGTATGTACTGCAGGAATTGACGAAAATGGAAATTGGATTCGCATTTATCCTGTACCATACAGGAAATTATATACGCAATATAGTAAATATCAATGGATAGAACTAGATTTAATAAAACGAACAGCTGACCCTAGACCTGAATCATTGAATCCTACAAATGTTGATAGCATTAAATTATTAAATAAATTAGGAACAGAGAATGCGTGGCAAGAACGCAAGAATTTTGTGTTTAAAACAAAAATATATACAAATAAAAAAGAAATTATAGATTTAGCCCAAAACAATAAACTTTCTTTGGCTACATTTAAGCCATCAAAGATTACAGGATTTAATATAAAACCTACAGACAGAGAATGGCCAAAAGAAAAAGTTGAATTTATAAAAAATAAAGCTAAACAAGAAAGCCTTTTCGAAGAAGCTAAAGAATTTGTGTTAATGCCTAAAATACCATATGTATTTTCCTATATTTTTGAAGATGATGAAGATGTAGAATCCAAACTTATGATTGAAGATTGGGAGGCACCTCAATTATATTTGAACATAATGAAAAAAGAAAATAATGAAGAAAAAGCTTGTCAAGCAGTCAAAGATAAATACATGGGATTCGTAAAGAACAAAGACATTTATTTGTTTTTAGGAACAACTTATGATAATCATTTAAAAAAGAGCAGAAACCCTTTTGTAATTACAGGGGTATTTTATCCGCCAATTAAAGCTCAAGGGGACTTATTTTCTTAGTTGGTTAGCTCATTTCTACAATTCTTCTCTGAGCCTCGGTGTCGTAAGCAATATAGCGTTGGGTGGTAGCAAGTGATGAGTGACCGGCAAGTAATCTGACATCGTTCAATGTGCCGCCGACCAAACTTATGTGCTTTGCCGCATTTGTAATAAAAGTTCTGCGACCGCTATGTGACGAACAGCCGTTGAAGCCGATTGTTTTATATAAGTGATAGAAAAAATTGACAATAACTTGCGGCGTCGTATGCTCGCCTCGCTCGGTCGTAATAACCGGCTTATCTAAATTGAAATACTCATCTTTCTGCCTTTCAGCTAGCAAATCAGCCAGTAAAATTTTCAACTCTTTATGCAGAGGGATTATTCTGCCGGAGTATTTACCTTTGCTTGCGTTGTTGCTTAAATTAATGACATCGGCAATTTTGCCCTCAGAACTGCATACCATACCCCAAACTAACTTTGAAATTTCTTTGGCTCTCAGCCCTTCTTTGAAACTGAGTAAAAATATAATTTTATTGCGTAACGGATAGCGCGTTGTTTCTAAATGCGCCAGAGTTAGATTTTGCTGTTTGTCGCTTAAGATTTTTGCTTGCTTACCAATAGACATTTTGACCTCCAAACTTATTATAAATATCTGATTTTACAAATAAATTATAATGAGTTCGTACAAAAGTTCAAGAACAGAATTTCTCAAGCCATTGAAAAATAAGGACTTATTATAAAATATGTATTCTATAATGAGTCGAGTTCTAAGGCAAAACGAACTGTTCGGAAATTCCGGATAGTTGAACAGCCGAGAATTTCTCGGTAGTTGAAAAATAAATAAAACAATGCCTCAAAAATTCATAACATTCATACATCTCTTTAATAATTTTAAATGTAAGGGAAAATCAGCTTAGTTTTTATAAGGATTAACAAAATGAAAGAAACATATTATTTATGCTGCGACAAAAGAGCATATAAATTTGCCTTAAAAAATTATGCAGATACTTTTACTCAAGTGGCATTTTGTGAAATACAGAAAGATACAGATGCCGCCGGTTGGCTCATTTTTGAAAATATAAATAAAAAATTTTATGTTTTCGGACATTGTCACAACGGCTATTTGAAAATGGAGCTCAAAAAATTTTTAACAATTTATCCCGAAAAATTTGAAGGCTATTACATACCTTACAGAGCTCAAAAATCTCGCCTTACAGGCAAGCCGTTAGAAGAATATATCGAAGGCTATATTATCAACGACAAGGACATTTTACGGACAAATTAGCGAGGGTAAGACGATGATTGAAGTTTATTATATTTGTACTGATAACAAAGCTTATGAGTATGCCCTGCGCTATTATAAAGATGATAAAACGGAGATTTTGCGGTGTGTGACAGAAGAAGAAAAAGAGAATTTTTTTGAAGCCGGATATTATAATCAGGACAAAGTTTTTTATTTTTTTGGAACTTGCGGTGAAGGATATTTAAAAGCAGAAATGTCGGCAATAGAAAATATGACAGATGATTATTGCGAAATGATTGCCATACCTCGTCCTGAGAGAATTTCTACGGTAACGCATAAGCCTAAGGAAATCTTCTTTACCAATCCGAAAGATGAATACAAAGTTTTCGCAAGACTGCACCTCTGAAATAAGTTAACTTAACACTAGTGTTATTATTGTGTCGGCTTCATGTCTTAGGGCGTGAAGCCTTTTTTTAAGCTCTATACTTAAAGAATCTTGTTATTGAATGACTCTAAGGCTTGCAAGTATCAAACATCTCTTGTAAACTGGCTGCATTGTTAAAATTCATTAAAAGGCCTAAAAATGAACGAAACGCAGCGTATGATTAATCAAGCTCTTTCTTTGCGTCAGCCGCAAACAGACAGCCTTGATATTTTGGTAAATATCTTAGAAAAGATAACTTTGGCTAAGAATATGGACACTTTAGAGGCTTTACGTCTTATTCAAGAAGTGCGTCCGTCAATCAAAGATTTTGAGCGTGCTTTCCCTTGTATATGCTTTGCAATCGCCACAGGCGTCGGTAAAACGCGCTTAATGGGTGCAATGATTGCGTATCTTCATGCCGAATGTGGTATCAAAAATTTTATGGTCTTGGCACCAAACTTAACAATTTATAATAAATTAAAAACAGATTTTACGCCAAACACAGCTAAATATGTTTTTCCTGGTCTTAATACTTATGTCGGCACGCCGCAAATTATTACAGGCGATGACTATGATCAAGTCGGCGGCTTGTTTGATAATCCTAATGATGACCGCTTGCGTATCAATATTTTCAACATTTCTAAAATTGATTCAGACAAAGACGCACGCGGTATGCCGAGAGTTCGCCGTATGGCAGAATATTTAGGGCAATCGTATTTCGATTATTTGTCCGGCTTAAAAGATTTAGTGCTGATTATGGACGAGGCGCATCGCTATCGTGCAAATGCCGGTATGGCGGCAATTAATGAGCTGAATCCTGTTTTAGGTATTGAGCTGACTGCTACGGCAAAGTCAACAGGCGCAAAAGGTAAGCCTTTCAGAAATATTGCTTATGAGTATAATCTCGCTCACGCCATAAAAGACGGCTTTGTTAAAAAGCCTGCTATCGTCGGACGCACAGATTTTAATAAAAATCAATATGACGAAGACACATTAGAAGACTTAAAAATCAAAGACGGCATTCAAGTGCATGAGAGCGTTAAGGCTGAATTGGCGGTTTATGCGGACAATAAAAAGGTACGTAAAGTTAAGCCTTTTATGATGATAATTGCTAAGGATATTGCTCATGCTGAAGCCATTGAAGCCAAAATAAAGAGCGATGATTTTGAAGAAGGACGCTATAAAGACAAGGTAATTGTCGTTAACTCTAAGCAAAACGGCGAGCTAAAAGACGAAGTCTTGCAACGCTTATTGCAAATAGAAGATGCTGACGAGCTGACTGAAATCGTGATACACGTCAATATGCTCGGCGAAGGTTGGGATGTAAACAATCTTTATACGATTGTGCCGCTCAGAACAGCAGATTCAAAAATTTTGGTAGAACAGTCTATCGGACGCGGCTTGCGTTTACCTTACGGCAAGTTGACCGACGATGAAGCCATAGACCGCTTGCACGTCGTCGCGCATGATAAATTTGCTGACATTATTAAAGCAGCTCGCGACCAGTCCTTTGAATTTCAGCAAGAATATATTGATAATAGCGATAACGGCTTAATCGGCAAAACAGTCGAAACAAGCACCAGTAAAATTGATGAAGAACTGCAAAACGGCAATATAATTGTGCCGAAGCCACAGCCTAAACAAGCAACTTTACCGGTGTTTACAAATGAAGATAATCGCAAAATCGGCGAAGCTGTTCGCGAGGCTATTGCTGAAACAGGACGCTATGTTCTTAATCCTGAGGACTTGAAAAGCAAAGAAAATCAAGAAAAAATCGTCGAACTGGCTGAGCAAAAGCTCAAATATATGAAGTTGGAAAATTCGGAGCTTTCGTTAGAGGCAACTGTTGATTTACCGCAAACGGCTAAAAATATGACCGACACAGTTATTAAAATGACGATTAATATCCCGAGAATTATCCAAACTTATCGTCAATTAAACAGTTTCAGCTTTTATGATTTTGATATAGACACGGCAGATTTTAACGGCTATAAGCCGGAATCTCAAAAAATGATAATTCAAGAAATTATCGGGCATGGTCGCGACGAAATGCAAGCCGAATTTTTTGACCGCTATGAAGATATAACACACTATTTGCTTGTGCCTTTGGTTGATGAAATGATTGTTTCTTATCAAGAAAATGCCGACTTAATTCAAAAGCTCGTGAGACAGACGATTGACTACATCAACTCTTATTCGGGTAGCGAAGAAAATACACGCAAAATTCTGTTTTGGAACGGCGTTGACATCGCACATAAAATTATGCTGCAGATGAAAGCGCATTTATGTCCGGCTAAAATGGAATTAACTGTTAAAGTTGACAGCGACTACGGCACACAAACGTCGGAATCATATAAAATGCTGGCAAGAGAAGGCGAAACGCCGCTTGACTATCGTGCTTCTGTTCACGACAAGTCTAAAATTAAAAATATGATTTTTACCGGCTTTAAGAAATGCCTGTTTGATAAGCAAAAGTTTGATTCGTCAACAGAGAAAGACCTTTCTGAAATTTTAGAAAATGCCGGCGAAGTTTTAAAATGGTTTAAGCCGAATAATGACAGGGCAAAAGAGATATTTAATATCAAATATCCTGATGATGAGCGTCAGCTTCATAATTATTACCCTGACTTTATCGTCGAAACAATCAGCGGCAAGTATATGATTGAAACGAAGGCTTCAAATCAAATGACGGACAAGACAGTATTAGCCAAGAAAGAAGCGGCTTTGAAGTGGTGCGAAATTGCAACGGACTTTGAGAAAAAGCATAACGGCAAAGCTTGGCATTATTTGTTGATACCTGATAATACCGTAACCCTAGACCGCAGTTTTGAAAAACTGGTAAGAGATTATGAGGCAAGATAAAATGGCAAAGAAAAAACAAGAAATAACAATTCGTTCATCAGCAGCCGAATATTTAACATTTATAGCTGCAACCGGTGATAACCCGATAAGTGTTGAAATGCGCTATGAAAATGAGAATATCTGGCTTACGCAAAAAATGATGGCGACACTTTATGATGTTTCTGTCTCTGCAATAAATCAACATATTAAGAAAATTTATGACGACAATGAATTGTCAGAAGATGCAACTATTAAGAAATACTTAATAGTTCAAAATGAGGGTAATCGTCAAATTTCGCGCGAAGTTGCACATTATAATTTGCAAATGATTATTGCCGTCGGCTTCAAAGTCAATAACGAGCGCGCGGTACAATTTCGTAAGTGGGCAAATCAAATTGTTAAGGATTATACCATTCAAGGCTGGGTAATGGACGTTGAGCGCTTAAAGCAAGGCGGCTCAGTATTAACACAAGATTATTTTGAAAAGCAATTAGAAAAAATCCGCGAAATTCGTTTATCTGAGCGCAGATTTTATCAAAAAGTAACAGACATTTACGCAACCGCCGTAGATTATGACGCAACGGCAACAGCGACAAAACGCTTTTTTGCGGCAGTTCAAAATAAATTGCATTATGCGGTGCATGGGCAAACTGCGGCAGAAGTGATTTATGACCGTGCCGATGCAGAAAAAGAGCATATGGGCTTGACGACATGGGAAGGTGCTCCAGATAGCAAAATTCACAAATATGATGTAGTTATTGCTAAAAACTATTTGACTGAGTTTGAATTAAAGCAATTAGAGCGAATTGTGAACGCCTACTTAGATACGGCAGAGTTAATGGCTATGCGCCATATTCCTATGACAATGGAAGATTGGGAACAACGCTTAAACGGCTTTTTAACAATGTTAGACCATAAAATTTTGCAAGACGCCGGTAAAGTTTCGGCAGAGCTGGCTAAACAACACGCTGAAACAGAGTTTGAAAAATATCGGATTATTCAAGATAAGCTGTATCAAAGTGACTTTGACCGCTTTTTAGAGCTTGAAGATTGGGCAAAGAAAAAGGAACAAAAATGATGACAGAGCAAGAGTTAGAAGAAAAGCTAAAAGATAAGTTTGAATCTGTTATGAGGAAGGCTATAAAGCTGATGAACAAATACGGTTCAGAAAATGAGCTTTTTAATTTTATGCTTATTTTTGGATTTGAAGTAGCTAACACTTACACAAGGACTCCGTTGCATATTGATGATAATGAAATTAATCATCCTATAACATTATTGTTATACAAAATTTCAAAATTAAGAACGTTACCCATAAATCCCATTAACAATGTTCCTGCCTCTCCGGTTAGTTTAGAGGATTGTTATAAATTCATGGAAGAGGCAGATAACTGTTTGGAAAGTGAAGAAAAAATTTTGGAATTGGCACAACAACTTAAGAAAGAACAAAAGAATGACTGAGAAATTGACAAGATTAGAGTTAACATGGCCGGGGAAAGAAGACAGATTTAACCCAGAGCCACGTATTTTGCTTGAAGATAAGGAAAAGTCATTTTCCTTTGAGCCGACTGAAAAAGGTTCAGTTCAGCCGACTTACGATAATATGCTAATTCATGGTGATAATTTGTTGGCGTTGAAGGCTTTGGAGCAGGATTATACCGGCAAAGTTAAGTGTATTTATATTGATCCGCCATATAACACCGGAAGTGCCTTTTTGTATTATGATGATGGTTTAGAACATTCAATTTGGCTATCTTTAATGCGTGATAGATTAGAAATTTTGAGAAAATTACTCACAGAAGACGGGAGTATTTGGATTTCAATCGATGAAAACGAAGGACATTACTTAAAAGTTCTTTGTGATGAGATTTTCGGTAGAAAAAATTTTATTATAATGACAACTATCAAAAGGGGGGCTGCAACAGGTCATAAAGCAATTAATCCTACACCTGTTCAAGTTTGCGATTTGATGTTAACATATGCAAAAAATAAAGAAAAATGGGTTTATCAACCAGTTTACAAAGCTCGTGAGTATGACAAAGCATATTCACAATTTATTGAAAATTACGATAGCGGTTTTGAAAATTGGAGTTTTATACCTTTAAAAGAAGCTATGCAAAAATATAAATTTTCATTAGATAAAGATTTTAACAGTTATGCAAACCAAATTATCAGATTTGCTCAGCCTGATTATAAAGCAGTAGGACAAGAAACAAGACAACTTATTGATTTATCTAAGAAAGACAACAAAATATATTTACAAAAAAGAGAGGGATACCCAGATATTTACCTTTATAAAGGTAATAGAATACTGTTTTATAAAGATAAATTACATATGATTGATGGAAAATTAACAACAGCAGAGTTGGTAACAAATATATGGGATGATATGAACTATCAAGGGATTGCGCGTGAAGGTGGAGTAACGTTTGCTAAAAGTAAAAAACCGGAAGTTCAAATTAAAAGAATTTTAGAAATGTCGACAAAACCGGGAGATTTGGTTCTTGATAGCTTTTTAGGTTCGGGAACAACAGCGGCGGTGGCGCATAAAATGGGGCGTCGTTGGATAGGTGTAGAAATGGGCGACCATGTTTATACGCATTGTATACCACGACTGCAAGAAATTATTACCGGTAATGATTCCACAGGTGTCACAAAATCAACCGGTTGGCTTTGTGGCGGCGGTTTCAAATTCTATGAATTAGCATCATCTTTAATCGTCAAAGACAAATACGGACAGCAGATTATTTCGGACAAATACAACGCTGATATGCTCGCTGAGGCAATGTGTAAGATTTTGGGCTATCATTATAAGCCGGACGCTGAAAAGTATTGGAAACAGGGCTTTTCTTCTGAAAAGAGCTTTATTTATACCACGACAATGAGCGTGCAAGAGGAATCTTTAGGCAAGTTAGCAACAGAAGTCGGCAACGATAATTTGCTTATTTGTTGCAGCGCCTTTGTCGGCAATAAAAATGCTTATCCGAACATTACTGTTAAAAAAATCCCGTCGGCAATTTTGAAAAAATGCGAATGGGGTCGCGAAGGCTACCCTCTCAACCTCAGCAAATACACACCAACCGACGAAGATTTTGAATTTGAAGAAGAGGAAGAATAGAATATGACTAATAATTCTAAAGAACTTTTTGAATATTATAGATTTTTTCTAACCCCAATTGAGGAACCTGAACTTCCCTTTTGTCAGCAAAAAACAAGAGAAGAAGTTATTGATGATATGTTTTCACCAGATAAAACATATAAATTTAGAAGTAGAGAAAAAGATTATTGTCTTTATATAAAGCAAAAAGAAGGCTCGTATGTGTTTGCCAATATTGGTAAACGAGTTAAAAAGAATATAAGAACAGCGCCTGAAGAAGGCTTTAAAACAAGAGAAATTGAAGATTGGCCAGGGTGCGATATATTCATAAATTTATCAAACGAACACAATAGCGGAGAAACTGCGAAAAAAGGACAGCTTTTATTAGTGCAAGTTAATAATGTGGATATGAAATATAGGGCTTCTGTATTGCAAAATTTAGCTTCTGCTATTAACAGAGATATACAGAAATATGGATTTTTCTTAACAATAAATTCCATACCTTCTGAAAAAACTTTATTTTGGAATGTTGTAAAAGAAAATGAAGGTAAAATTAAAAAAATTACATTTTCTTATATTCCACCGAACCTGCTAGACCTTAAATCATCATTAGAAAATGACTTAAGATCTGTTGCCGGAGAGTTTAATTCTACAAAAGTTCAAATAAGTATGGAAAACACGGATGGAAATTTAACTTTATCAGAAAACAACAAACTTCTCAAAGAAAGTGCCGAATATGTAGATTTAGGAGCAGGCACATTTAAACTACAATTTAAAGGGAATAAAAAGAAAGCAATATCAAGTAATGATACTATAAAAACAGAATCTTTTGTTGATACGGATATTACATTGCGCGGTCAAAATTTAACAAAAGAGCAATTAACTGGGATAATGAACATTTTATTGAGGAAATAGCATGAGAACGTTTTGTATTTTATCCGGGATTATTGTCGGTATAGTTTTTCCTATACTCATTTTAGATTATAATATTGATAACGGATTTCTTCAAAAATTTATGGAGAAGGAATCTCTTGCCATAATGGGCAATATGTTAGCTATATATGTAGGGGTTGTGACTGCCTTTACAGTGATTTTTGATAATATACAGGAAAAATTTGAAACCAAGTGTCTAAATACGCAAAAAACCTTGAAAAAGAATATTTTGACAATGCTAATTATATATGGATTTCAGATAATATGCTTTGTTGCTACGCCTGACGAATATTATGATAATTTATGGGTGGAGTATATTATTAAAGGAGTTGAGGTGTTGTTATTCAGCTTATATTTCTTAATGTTTTACGAAGTTATTGATGCTTTCTTTATAGCAAGAAAATTTACACAAGAGCAAAAATCTACTCAACTTCCCAAGTAATATCAAATATCGGCTCGATGCTGTAATCTATCTTTAAGCTGCGCTTTTTGCCGCCAACGAGGCGATTACATTTCTTTTCAAGCTCGCGCTCGGTATCAAAAGTATTGAACTCGTTGTTGTTCATTTCTTCTTGCAGCTTTTTAATCTCGACACTTATGGCAAGCTTGGCATCAAAATTTTTCTCTTGCTTTAGCTGCCGCTTAAGGCTCGTAATCTTATTTTTAAGTTTATCGCCTTTCAAGTGTATGGCTTGCTTTTCATCTATCAGCCAACGATTAAGCTTATCGACTTCGGCACGCAAAATATTGTCAATGCGCTTTTTTTCAGACTTTTCATATTTTGCAATGTTTTGCTCGTGAATTTGACTTAATAAGTCGTGATAGCCCATTAAAAGCGGCTCTTCAACATTGATGGCATTATCAAAAATATCTTCTGCCCGCAAATTCAGTAAATTGCCGCTGTCGGACATTATTGTCGTTATTAAATAATTGACGTCCTCGGGTTGCGTCATCTTAAATAAAGACAGCTCTAAACGCCCTTTTTGCCCTGATTTTAATTTATCTGACGGATTTAATTGCAAGTGTAAAGGCTCAGCAGTCAAATTTAATGCTTCGCTCAAAATACGCTTACCGAAGCCGGAATCAGGATTATAAGTCGTTGCTGAACGATTTAAGGCTTTGCGCTCTTTCGGCAACAATAAATCTCGATTGATTTCGCGTTTATTAAAGTTTAAGCAATAGTTGAAGCTTTTAGCAAAGTTAATCTCTGACGGCAGATTGAATACTTGCTCCTTAAACTGTCCGAAAACTTTTGTATGCTCGTTGATAAACATTTCAGGATGATATTTTTTAAGCATTACAACAGTCAAATCCCAGAAAATCTGCTTGCGGCGCTCTAAATAATCTTCAACGCGCTGTTTCATAATATGCAGTTTTTCTTGTGTTGTCGGGCTTAAATTCTCTAAAACAAGCTGCTTGGCTTCTTCTATTTTTTCTTCGCGTTTAACGCCCAATCTTTCTTGCAGCTCGTCAAAGGCACGATTTATTTCTTCGGTCGTGCGGCAAAGGTCAAAAATATCGGCAACGGCACGTTCAAAGTCAACGCCGTCGGACAATGTGCCTAAAATCTCATCACTTGCGCCGAATACGCCGTCAAATAATTTGAATTTTTGTTGCAAAATCTCATAAAGTCGAACATCGGCAACGTTTTTCTTATTGATAAAGTTGATAATAACGACATCGCATTTTTGCCCATAACGATGCACGCGCCCGATACGCTGCTCTACACGTTGCGGATTCCATGGCAAGTCATAGTTGACAAGCAAAGAGCAGAATTGCAGGTTTAAGCCTTCGGCAGCCGCTTCGGTAGCGATCATAATCTCAGCATCTTCTTTGAATTTCGTAACAAGCGCCTTTTTCATATCATTAGTGCGCGAACCGGTCAAATCTGATGAATGTTTCTCGACGTAATCGTTGTAAATCTGATTGGTAAGCGGCGAATTATTCTGACCGTTAAAGGTAACGATTTTGTCCTTAAAACCGTGCGAGCTTAAATAATCATAGAGGTAATTCAGCGTACGATTGCTTTCGGTAAAGATAATAGCTTTGCGAAGTCCGCCTTTGGCTTGTATTTTTTCAAAACCTTGTTCAATAGCGCCAATCAGCTTTTCGGTCTTGCCGTCAACTTTGATTTTTGCGGCTTTATCAATCAATTTTTGCAAAAATTCTTTTTCTGCTTTTATATCTTCTTTTTTGAAGCTCGGCTTATTGAGTGCTTGCTTGAGTTCAAAATCTTCAATATTATCTTCGTATTCGCTTAAAAGGTCTTCGTCAAACATAAAGTTAGCGAGCTTATCAAGGCTGCCGCTTGACTTTTCAAGAGTATTTAAGCGATTCATTAAGCCTTTAAGTGTTCCTTTGACCGCCGCAGTTGAAGAACTCATCAATTTGCGTATCATCAGCACAATAAGCGTTCTGAAGCGTGTCGTAATAGCAATTTGCGAAATATCCTGAATATAAGCCGAAACGGCAGTATAAAGTTCTTCTTCGGCTTTTGTGGGATTAAAAGCGACAGTCATAGCTTCACGATTGGTATATTTAATATATTCTAAGACATCACGGCGCAAAGTTCTATGCAAAACACATTGTAAGCGGCGTTTAAGCTCTTCGTGATGCTGCTCGGAATAAAGGTAATTTTCCATAAAAGAATATTCATTGCCTAAAATGCTCGGGTCTATAATGCTGACAAGTGAAAAAATGTCCATGAGCGAATTTTGAATAGGCGTCGCTGTCAAAAGTAATTTTTTCTTGCCGAGAAAAGTTTCGTTAATGCCTTCGGCAATTTTAGTCTTGCCTTTATAAAAGTTGCGCAGTTTATGAGCTTCATCAATAACGACCAAATCCCAATCGCGGTCTTTCATTATTTTTTTGAATTGAACGGCGCAGTTATAAGAGCAAATTGTTATGCCCTTAAACTGCAAAACGGCAGTATCTTCATTTTTTAAGGCAGAATGTATAATTTTGCTATCTAAAATTTGTGTCGGCAAATTAAATTTGTCCTGCATTTCTGTTTGCCATTGTTGGCATAAACTGGCAGGAGCAACAACAATTATTGAATTTTTGCCGCGTGAGTAATACTCTGAAATGACAATTCCGGCTTCAATTGTTTTACCGAGACCGACTTCATCGGCTAAGATGACGCCTTGCGATATAGGCGATTGCAAAGCAAACAGCGCCGCATTAATCTGATGCGGATTCAAATCAATTTTAGATGTGCCGAGTGAGCCTGAAATGCTGTTAATGTCCTCTTGGTTATGTGAGGACAGCACTTCTAAAGCCCAATATTTCGCTCTTATTTCTTCTGCCGTAATCATAATCGCATCATATTTATCAAAGCGATAAATAGCAACAGTTTATTGTAATGTATAAAGAAAAATATGAATTATTTGCTTGAGTTCTTGTAAGGGCGATATTATAAAATAATAAAAAGGCAAAAAATGAAAAAGAAACGGTATAACAAATTTTATGAAAGGGTCGGAAGCAATTCCGGCTCTTTCTGTTTTAAACGAAAGGTGCAATATGGACGATAAAATCAAAAAAATTCGGGAGCTTAACGATAACTTAAGACAAAATTTTTCAGGCGGTCGGGTTTTAATAACGCGAGGCGTAGCAGAATTGCCGATAGATAAGCAGCTTGAGATAACAGAAAAAATCAGAAATTTCAGCAATTTTAATCAAGACAACGACCAAAACGGCGAGCATGACTTCGGCTCGTTTGACCTTGACGGCGTAACTTATTTTTGGAAAATCGATTATTACGACGTTGAATATCAATACTTGAGCTTAGACCCAAGCGATGAAACAATCACTAATCGTGTTCTGACGATTTTATTGGCTGAGGAGTATTAAAGGGTATTGAAGTCTATCAGGGTATTTAAATCAATCTTCGAATTTTTATCAGGAAGCATACTTTCAATTTTTTTAAAGCATTTTAAGCTTGTAGGTGACATTTCTACAGCCTGTTTAAGTACCTTACTGGGATCTAATTTTAAATTTTCACAAATTTCAATAAAAGTACAATATTTCATCTCTACAGTACCAGTTTCAATTTTAGAAAGACCGGATGTCGAACAGCCAATTTTTTTAGCTAAATCAATTTGCTTAATTTTTTGTTTTTTTCGCTCAGTTTGTAGAATTTCTCCTGTAGCTAGTAATATTTTCTGCTTATTCATTTTATCACCATATTAAATTATTCAATATAAATATAATTTAATATATTAAAAATATTTTTCAACATAAAATTTTCTTATATGTAAATTTTTATCACCTACTTTTCTCTCTTCAGATTTATAAATCATACCAATTTATTTTCCTAATTTTGATGGCAAATTTCTAGTTTTTATCAAAAAATCGCTAAAAACGAGCAGTTAAATCTAAAAATTATTATAATATCGTAATTTAACTCGTATTTTTCATTATAAATCAGTCGCAAATCCCTAAAAACAATTTTTCTCCACCTTTTGAATAATTTTGATTCGGAAGGCGGGCAACTATATTTAAAAATTTTTTGACCGTGACTTCAATTTTATAAAACATATGGAGAAAATTAAATGAACAAATTTACTCGCTTATTTAACTTAAAAAGTAAATTTAAAATCTACGAAGAAACTGTTAACTATATCTATTATATAGAATCAGACCTTATGGATTTGAAAAAATTTTTGGACGACAATAATATAGAAATTTGCAACGAACTCATATCTTTTATAATGAACGATTTGGAGCAGATTCAAATTTCTGTCGCCAGACAACATTGTCTTTCTTCTAGAATCAAAGTTAAAAATGGATAATGGTTCAAACGAGCAAGCAGGTGAAACGGCAAAATTCATCTGCTCGCTTATCACTTTATTTTACGGCATGCAGGCCGGAATTACGCCTGAACCTGCTAACGATAACGATGATTTTGAAGGAGGTGATGATGACAGCGTTGCTTAGCGGCAACGAAGCTGGGTGTCGCAAAGCAATTTGCGACACCGTGAGGCTTCGTCTTAGATTGAACGATTTTGAAATCGTGGAAGACAAATTTGATTCGCCGGTTAACAAAGTTTTGGGATATTTCGGACGCGGAACTTCGACAACATACCAAGGCATGACTGCGGAAGATAAACGTTTAAATCACTATAAACCAAGACTTTTGCTTATCAACGGTCAACAGCACGGCGGCAGAAGCATTTATTTACAGATAGATGTTTCACTTCCCAAGCTGTTATACGGCAATAATTTGCAAGAAGTTTGTAACCAAGATTTTAAGCCATCGGTTTTAAAACTAAAGGATGTTTTGCTTGAAATGGGCATCAAAGTCAGCCCTAACGTTTTAGCCAATGCGCCGATAGTCAGGTATCACAGCTGCAAAAATATCATTTTGCCTAAGGGCGTGGCAACACAATATATTGTCAGCAATGTGGCTAAGATAAATTTTGGCGCTCGCTCAGGCAATGGACATACGGATTATCTTAACGGCGGTCACTGCGCAAGGTTTCATTATAATGATTATGAAATTGCGGTTTATGACAAGATAGCTGACATTAGGCAAATGCAGTTTTCGCCTAAAAGGTGTATTGATGAGGAATCTCACCGAGATTTTCAAAATATTGACATTGAAAAACTTGGAAATTTACAAGTGTTGCGACTTGAAGTTAGGCTCAACAATTCAAAAGTCTTGCGCCGAAAGTTAGCCAAAGTCGGGATTTTCTTTGAAGAAGGTTATACTATAACTTTCCGCGACGTATTTAAAAGTGAAATTGCGCGTAAGCTCAATGTTCATTTTTGGCGGAAAATTTATGAAGCCGGACGGCAAATTTATTTTCTGCAAGATGGCAGTGAAAGTATGCTGTTGAATCTTGGCGATGCAAAATTGCTGAAAAAGTTTGAATTTATCGGCATGGCTAAAGTGATTGATGACTGCGGAGCACCTTATGTCAAAAGATTGATTGGCAAAAATGCCACAGCATTAAAACTGTTCAATCTCGTCAAGAGCTATGAGCCGGACAATAAGACGTTAATGAAAATTTTTGGTGGTATTGGCAAGAAACTCGTTGCAAACGATGTTATTGTTTTACCATCGGAAGAAAGTAGCCCTCAAGAACATTCGGAAGAATCCTTACTAACTCAAGAAAGCACCCAAAATGTACTTGAGAATTTGAAAAGTGAAAATAATATAAGGAATTGAAATCATGACAAAATTTATAAATGAAAGTGAAAAAAATATGGCACAAAATATTAAAGCTGTTTCTTTTTCTCGCGTATCAACGCGCGAACAAGCAGAAGGGTATTCGTTGGATGCACAAGATAGTCGTATCAAGCAATATTGCGAGCGCCTTCATATGCCTATTATAAAAACTATTTCCTTTGAGGAAAGTTCAACAAGGGGTCCCAGAAAACAATTTAATGAGGTAATAGATTTTATAAAAAAACAAAAGCCACCGATTGCCATTGTGTGTGATAAAGTGGATAGGTTGCAACGTAGCTTTAAAGAATATAGCACAATTTATGATTTGGTTATGAATGGGGTGCAACTTCATTTTGTAACAAGCGGATTGGTTTTGAATAAACACTCATCTGGTAACGATTGGATGAGATATCAATTTGAAATATTACTTGCCTCAGGTTACACTAGCAATCTGTCGGATAACGTTAAAAGAGGAATGGAAGCCATGCCTGATACCGGAGAATATTTTAGCGGTGCTCCTGTCGGGTATTATAACGAACGCTATAGCAGACACAGTACAACTATTCTGGTTGACCCGATTATGGGACCGATTGTAAAAAAATTATTTCGTGAATATGCGACAGGTACATATTCATTGGCAGATTTGACACGTCTCGCGGACGAATTGGGTTTTAAAACGAGACGGTATAAAAAGAAACAAAAGAACAAAGTTCATAAGCAAACAATCATAAATATGCTAAAGAATCCGTTTTACTACGGTTTTATGAAGTGCTACGGTAAACTTTACCCTCACAATTACGAAAAGCTCATAAGTAAAGAATTATTTGATAAATGCCAAGACCTCCTCCTCGGGAGGTCTTTCCATCGGAAGCGTAAAGTTGAGGACGTATATCGCGGTATGATATTTTGCAAACATTGCGGAAAAATGATTACGCCGGATGTCAAATATAAACAAAACGGTCGCGTGCATAAATATCTGTTTTGCCCTCATTGTAAAGACACTCGTATTAACGAGAATATAGTTGACGCTAAAATTAAAGATGACTTGTGTAGGCTCAAAAAAATGCCGTTAAAGCTACTTGAAGATACATTGGTTTTGATTCAACAAGAAATTAAAGAAAAGCACAAAATAGAAATAGAGGAAAGACGGATTTTGAAAAGCAAAAAGACTCAGTTGGAAAACAATTTGGATATGTTGCTTGATATGCGTCTTAATAATAGTATTACACAGGAACAATATAATAAAAAATATGATGAAATTACAAAACAAATCGAAAATCTAGATAAAAAATTATCACATTATAATGAAGTAACAAAGCAAGGGTTAAACAGCTTAGAAGAGCTGATTTTATTGGTATCTAAGATACCTGAGATTTATGAAAGTTCGAATTGCCAAGAAAAACGGAAGGTTTTAAAATTGCTTTATTCGAACTTTTTGCTAGAAGGAAAAAATCCTTTATTTTCAATAAGAAAGCCTCTAGAGAACATCCTCTCTGGAGGCTTTCGTCATGTATGGTCGGATTGACTAGATTCGAACTAGCGACCTCTTCGACCCGAACGAAGCGTTCTACCAGGCTGAACTACAATCCGTAAACAGTGACTATACTAATACATCAATATTTTTTTAAAACAAGTATTTTTTTTCAAAAAGTGCAAAAAATTATAGATATTTTTTTAACACAGTCTATAATCAAGCAAAAATAACACATATTAAAGGAAATTATATGCTTAATATCGGTTGCCATTTATCTTCTTCTAAGGGTTTTGTTGCAATGGCAAAAAATGCTTTTACCATTAGTGCCTCAACTTTTCAATTTTTTACTCGTAATCCGCAAGGCTCCAAAGCTAAAGATTTAGATTTGAATGATATTGAGGAATTTCTTAAAATATTTTCCGACAAAAAAATTGTGGCTCATGCCCCTTACACTTTAAATCCTTGTTCCGATAATCCTAAAACAGCCGAATTTGCCGAGCTTGTATTTAAAGATGACTTAAGCAGAATGGAACTAATCCCTAACAATTATTATAATTTTCACCCCGGAAGTCATGTCGGGCAGGGTGCTAAAATCGGTATTGATAAAATTGCTTCCCTATTAGATAAAATTATAATGCCAAATCAAACTACAACCATATTACTTGAAACAATGTCTGGTAAAGGCTCAGAAGTGGGCGCAACTTTTGAAGAACTTCAAGAAATTATCAAACAAGTTGAATTGCCTGAAAAAATAGGAGTGTGTCTGGATACTTGTCATGTATATTCCGCTGGTTATGATATCGTCAATCAATTAGATTCGGTCTTGGAAAAATTTGATAAAATTATCGGTCTTGAAAAGTTGAAAGCCATTCATTTAAATGACAGTAAAACAGAATTTAATTCTCATAAAGACCGACACGAACAAATCGGTAAGGGAACAATAGGTCTTGATACATTCGTAAATATCATCAATCATAAAAAATTAAAACATTTACCGTTTATTTTGGAAACACCCAATGATTTATCGGGTTGGCAACAAGAAATAAAATTGCTTAAAAGTTTGAGCAAATAATTTTCCGTGGTGCGCAAAATTATAAATGCTCTTGAGTTTTTTCATATTACACCCTATATAAATCAATAGTAAAAAATTTTTTAAGGAAGTTTTAGATGAAATCTGGTAAAAATTTGGTTGTTTGGCTTATCATCTTTTTAGGCTTATCGGCCATTGTCAGTGCTTTCAGTGAAAAAGCCCGCATGGTAAATGTGGAACAAATGGCTTTTTCAGACTTTATGAACGAGGCTGACAATAAACGCATTGCCGAAGTAAACATTTCAGGACATGATGTCAGAGGTATAACATCTGAGGGTAAAGAGTTTTATACATATGCCCCCAATGACCCATCAATGTTTGAAACACTGCGTCAAAACGGTGTTCGTGTCAATGCCAAACCTATTGATACAAGCTCGAACACTTTTTGGGGAATTGTAATTTCATGGTTTCCGATGCTTTTGCTTGTGGGTGTGTGGATATTCTTTATGCGTCAAGCCAATTCTGGCAACAACAAGGCTATGAGTTTTGGTAAATCTCGTGCCAGATTAATTGAAAACAACAAAAAAGTTACTTTTGCCGATGTTGCGGGCGCCGATGAATCAAAACAAGAACTTGAAGAAATTGTTGATTTTTTGAAAGACCCGCAAAAGTTTTCTCGTTTAGGCGGCAGAATCCCTAAAGGCGTATTATTGGTAGGTCCTCCGGGAACAGGTAAAACTCTTTTGGCAAAAGCAGTTGCTGGTGAAGCCGATGTTCCGTTCTTCTCGATTTCGGGTTCGGATTTTGTTGAAATGTTTGTCGGTGTGGGTGCATCTCGTGTTCGTGATATGTTTGCTCAAGCCAAAAAAAATGCACCTTGTTTGGTGTTTATTGATGAAATTGATGCTGTAGGTCGTCATCGTGGTGCCGGTCTTGGCGGCGGAAATGATGAACGAGAACAAACCCTAAACCAGTTGCTTGTGGAAATGGACGGTTTTGAAGAAAATGAAAACATTATCTTAATTGCCGCTACCAACAGACCCGATGTGTTAGACCCCGCTTTGTTGCGCCCCGGTCGTTTTGACAGACAAGTTACGGTTACAAATCCGGATATTAAAGGTCGTGAAGAAATTTTGAAAGTTCACGTCAGAAAAGTTCCTCTTGCTAAAGATGTAAATTTGGCAGTTGTTGCCAGAGGAACCCCTGGTTTTTCGGGAGCTGATTTGGCGAACCTTGTAAATGAGGCTGCTTTGTTGGCAGCTCGTAAAAACAAACGCAAAGTTACGGCCAAAGATTTTGATGATGCTAAAGACAAAGTCTTAATGGGCAATGAACGAAAATCTATGGCTATGGATGAAAAAGAAAAAATGCTCACTGCATATCATGAAGCCGGTCATGCCATTTGTTCCCTAAATGTCAAAGAAACAGACCCAATTCATAAGGCAACCATTATACCCAGAGGACGAGCTTTGGGTATGGTACAACAGTTGCCGGAAAAAGACCAATATTCTTATACCAGAGCCAAAATGCTTTCACGACTTGTCATTTTGATGGGTGGTCGTGTGGCGGAAGAATTAAAGTTCGGATATGAAGCCGTAACCTCGGGAGCATCATCTGATATTGCCGCTGCCACAAATTTGGCTCGTTCTATGGTTACCGAATGGGGAATGAGTGACACATTGGGTCCTGTTTTATATTCTGAAAATTCGGGTGAAGTGTTCTTAGGACGTTCGGTTACCCAAAACAAAAATATGAGTGAAGATACAGCTCGTTTGGTTGATGCTGAAATTAAGCGCTTAGTGACCGAAGGTCATGCTGAAGCCACAAAAATATTAAAAGAAAAATCAAAAGAGTGGGAAACTTTAGCGAAGGCTTTAATCGAATATGAAACCTTAACCGGTGATGAAATTAAGGCGGTAATTAATGGTGAGCCTCTTAATCGCAAAAATGAGGTGCCGGTTTCGGAAGAAAAAAGGACTAAAGCTTCTGTGCCTGAGCTTTAATGATACATAGCTATACCTCAATTCACTTGAGGTATAGCTCATAATATTAATGGTTGACAACCAAAATTACTCCCAGAATTATTAAAACAAAGCAAAAAAGTTTCTTAGTTAATTGTTTTCTGGTTATTTTTTCATTAAGTGGAATATTGAATTTCTTTAATCCTATATAGCAAAATACAATCATAAATATTGGCATGGTGGCACTGATTGCAGCACTTACAACAGGTGATAAACCGGATATTCCATATATTTCAGCTAACAATTCTAAATAACACAAAAATTCATTTAGAAGAAAAATTTTAAATTTACTATAATATGGCGGAAATTTTTTTATTATGTCTTTACGATATTTTTTTATGAATAAAAAACTAAAAGGAATTATTCCGGTCATAAGACTGGGATAAATTACCATATTTATCCAATTTTCATCTATAATAAGGGTATATTTTTCTAAAATAATATATATGGCACGCAACAAAGAGGCAAAGACCATATAGTAAAAAGCTTTGTTAAGCTTAGGTACACGTGTTCCTTTTATACTGAGGGCCACAGATGCCATTATGATTATTATAAATCCGATATATTGGTCTAGATTTAATACATCACCAAGAAACAAAAATGACATAATTGGGATGGTTATTTGTCCTAAAGAAAATAAAGCGGCAACAATTGAATTATCTATTACTTTCATTGCGGTATAAAACGGATAAAGATAAAGAATGTCGATTAAAGCAATCCCGAAATAGCAAAACATAGCTTCTCGTGGTGGAATTGTGGGAAGTCCGAAAACAAAGCATAGCGGTAAAAACAACCAGCTTAGCATAGATATATAAAATATCATTGTCGTCGGATGTTTAAATACACTATTCGATAATCTACTTTCTATACTGCTTGCTAATGCATTAAAAAAGGGGGCGAAAAAAGAAATAAATATATAAAACATGATCAATCCATTAAAATAATCTAAGGCTTATTGTAATAAGTTTTAGTAAAAATATGATTAACATATTATGTATAATCTAATCGTAGAAATTATAACACCTTATATCTGATTTCAGTTTTTCAACTTCAATAACACATTTTTTGTATGCACTACTGTCTGCACCATATCTATCGGCAATGTCTTTTAATCTTTCATCAAAAGAAAAATCTTCACCATTTGAACCGGTTGTCATATCGGCATAATTTAAAATAAACAATTCATCAGACATCTGGTCTATGGTTTCATTGCCATGATTTGCAACTTCTTGCCAATATTTATATTTTGAGCGCTCTAAAATTTTACCTCCGATTGCACCATGGTTGCAAACATCATTGCAAAATTCATATCCTATATCGTGTAACAGACCTAACAAAAACATATCTTGAGCAAATTGTTCATCTTTCGGCCTTAATTTTAAGGCTAAGTTTTTAGCTTTTCTTGCAACTGATAAAATATGTTGCCATCTGTTTTGTGTTATCATATCAAACTCTTTGTTTTTTGTCTTGCGCTAATTTCAAAGTTGCCGGATTGATTGTCACGATTTTGGGTTTATAAGGTACTTTTGTCTCAGAAGATATACCTCTTAATTCATCAATTGTTTTATGTGATTTTTCACTGATACGGCTTTTTACCGATGCCGACTTTTCACTGATTGTTTTTTCTTTATCCAAAGTTGTTAAAATATTTTTTAATATTGCATCACTTTCAATGTATTTTTCAATACTGTCAAAACCGCCCTGAGCCATACAGAGCTGGACAATTTCGTTGCCGGCTAAATTTTGAGGACTTATATGTTTTTGAGCTAAAAGTTGAGCATATGCTGACAATTGTTCTTTAGAAAATTCCGGCTCCGAAGTCAATTGACAAGTAAGACGTAATATTTGTTCATCATTTTGCGGTATCATCTTAGGGTTTAGCGCATACTGTTCCAATTTTTTATAAGTATTGGGCATAAGATAAGTCATCGCTCCGCCTTTAATTGCTCTTTGTTTTGCAAAACCGTCTTTTTGATGTAAAGTATCAATGGTATAGCCCATTTTTGAGCGCGGAATGTTATAAACTTCAAAGATTGTTTTTGCATATTTAGGATATTCTTGCATAACTTTTAACAATGCAAAAGCATCACACTTGCGTTCATCTGTTGTCGGCATAGTCATATGAATAAGTTCGTGATACAATCCCCTTTTATATAATATTTCCAATCTTTCTTTATCCGGAATACCCATAAACTTATCAATAGATTCTTGGCTAAGTCCGTTAATATTTCGTGGCATATCGGTAACAGATTTCTGTTCAAGACAAAGTATCTGCATATTTGATATGTGTCTATCGAAAAAATTTGTATTGCTTAGCGCATTTTCATAAATCTTATTAGCATAAAAATTTTCTCTTATTACATCTTCACCATTTTCTGCAAATAAAAAATCATCTTTATTTTTATCATATGAAAAAGGAGCGCCGTGTTGCGACAAAAAATCAAACACGACACGAGCTTTTGCCTCAGTATCCGACATAAAAGAATTTTGCTCTTTATAATCAGCAAAAGCTCTTTCAAAATTATGAGCATTTATAACTGCAATATTTGACGACAAACCGATATCTTCATCTTTTTGCATCGTACCTGAATTATAATTTTCATCTTCATTGCTTTTAGGCAATTGCGGACGAATTTTTTCAACCAAAGAAAACAATTCTTTGGGATAATCTTTATATTGTTCCAAAAAGGAATCGTATATGTTTTTCTCATCCATTATAAATCATTCGACTAAATTTTACATAGTCTATACTATCATTTTGTGATAAAAATGTAAAGGAAAAATTTTTCAAGTCAGATAATATTAAATTGTCAATTTTTTAGCTAATGTATAATAACACAAAAAACCGCTCAAAAAGAGCGGTTTTACAAATGATGTGTTTCTACTAGAAAGCGTACTTTAATCCTAAATCAGCCTTAGTATTATATTCACTGTCAATATAAGAGAACACATTACCATATACGGCAAACGGAACTAAATTATATTCAAATCCACCATTTATGGTTATATGGTTATCTTTGCGACGTTCATCTTTAATACGCCATGAACCGTCCATACCTCTCATAGAAAGTTTTAACTCATAAGGATCTAAGAACTCATGATAAGCCATCAATCCAAAGTTTACTTTCATATTGTGATTTTTATCAAAGTTATATGATTTGGATGCATTCAAGCCCACACCAATTTCTGCAGAAGTAATGTTTTGTCTGTCAATATCCAACGCATATGGTTTATTTTCTTCACTACCATCAACTAAATAATTGATTGCATTGAATTCCATAGTTGGATATAACTTCCAATCATTAACTTCAACTGGATAACGAAAGGCCGTATTTAATCCAAATATACGTTTTTCAATTGTACCATCATAATTGAGGTTATCAATACCATTACGAGTATATGTTCCGTAAGAATATCCCAATCTTGGCATTGCGATAAACTCAAAGTTATGTGTATTATAACCAAATGGCATCAAGAGTTGTACAGATTCATCTTCACGATTATTTGAACTATCATCGTCATATGAACGAAGATTACTAAACACAATACCCATACCATAACTCTTCTTACCAAGTTTCTTACCGCTTATCATCCATCTGGAATTTGCAGACGAATTTTCTTCAAAATATGTGGTATTAGTATTTCCGGTTAGTGTAAAGTATTCGTTTTTATTTTTATTTTCAAATAGTTTATTGTTCATATCTGCGCTAACTTCTTTTAACATTAGCATATCTTCAAAGTTGAAGCGTTTCAAATCGCTACCGGATAATACATCAACTACATCATTAAGCATTGCCACATTGTTCTGTTTCTTCAATGTTTCAAACAATGAGGCATTATTTTCAAATTTGTAGTTATTTTCTAAAAACTCTGCCATTGAAGCATTTTCAACCACATCAGCAAAGTCTTTTTTATTCATAACAACATCTTGTCCATCTAATGTTGCATCAAATAATGCAGAAGTTGAGGTTAGATTTAATCCGGTTGTATCATCAGATACAATGGCATTTTGTACAGTATACGTATTTTCAAAACCTTCTTCAACTACATCGGTTGCAACACCTAATGAACCCATCAATGATGGAGCACTAAATGAACCGTTTTGAGCAAGCATTACCTGACCTTCACCAAAATCAGTATCCAAATTGAGTGAAGCTACCGATGCTACCGCACCGTTATTTTTAAAAGTTGAATCCGAACTTGTGTAGACAAATACAGGTGTAGATGTAGTTGGAGCCGAAGTACTTGCCTTACAATTTGTTGAATCACATTCTTTTGTGCCGGAAGTGCTGGTTATCTTAATTGTACCACTGTTTGTTACAACAGATCCGTTTGTTGCATAAACGCCATACATTTTAGAATAATATGAATTGTAGGTGTTTTTAACTTCAATTGCACCTTGGTTATCAAAAGTACTACCATCTAAATAAACGCCATAAGCTTCAGCAGAACTGCCAGATTTAGTTACAGTAACATTACCCGTATTGGTAACAGTTGAGCCTTCTTCAGCTCTAATACCATATAACTTACCAGAAGATCCACTGACGGATATGTCACCACTATTAATCACCGTTCCGGTTTTAGCATATATACCTGTGCTAGAATCGGTTGTTATACTAACATTATTTTCAATAGTACCTTGCTCGGTTGATAATCCGCCCTTTGTAAGGTTTGCATTGTTAACAATTTTAGTTTCAACACCACCGTTAAACAGATACTTTTCTCTTCCTGTTAAGGTAAAATTGGTCAAGTCATTATTCAATGTTAAAGTTCCATCTTCAAAATGAACACCGATTGTCTTACCATTTGTTGTATTTGATGATGCAGTAATCGTTCCAAGTTTATTTACATCTACTGCACCTTTTGTGAATATACCATATACAGTAGAAGAGGAGGTACTATTATTGGTTGCTACAATTTTACCATTTGTATTATCAAATGTTGCATTAACATTATCTAAGTAAGTGCCATACACACTATCATAGTTTGCAGTAGCTTTAATTGTACCACTGTTTGTTATATTCGATGATGCCCAAACACCTCTTATACCTGATGAACTTATGGTACCGGTATTTGTGATGTTTTCAGCTTTCAAACCGGCTGAGATGGTTGCGTTATTATTAATGGTTGTATTTTTTCCACCCTCAAACAAATAGCGTTCCAAACCACTGGTTATACTTATACCATGATTACCGGTTAACAATAGTGTATCGTTTGCAAAGCGAACACCAACAGCTGTACCGGTTGCACCTGCTTTTACGGTAATTGTACCAAGTTTCGATAAATCAATGCTGCCATTGGTATAAATACCATATGCATCCTTCGTAGTTGATGTAACATTGATTGTACCACCTGTATTTTCTACAGAACTTAAAGCATATATACCATAAGCCACATTGTTTGCAGAAGTAACCGTAACTCTTTTAGAGTTTTTGACTGAATCACCACGAATTCCGTATGCTTTATTATAGCTATTAGTTGTTGTAATATTAGCGCTGTTATCAACATTTCCACCGGCATAAATACCATATTCTGAACTTGTGATTGCAGCAGTATTTACAGCCTCGTTATAAGCATAAATACCATATTTACCACCGGCACTGATTATTCCGTTGTTGTAAACATCTCCGGCTTTTATACCTCCATTATTAAACTGTGCATTATTAGTAACTTTTGTTTCTTCTGCACCTTCAATAACATAAAGTTCACCACTGCCGCTAACCGTAATGTTTCCTGCTGCTGCAGCGCTAATTTCAACTTCGCCTTGTCCAAAATAAACACCAACCGCTTTATCCTGAGCTGTAGCTGTTACAGAACCTGTAAATCCTGATAAATCAAGCGTACCATTGGTATAAATACCATATGCTGTTGTATCTGATTGTGCAGTAACAGTTCCGGTGTTTTTAACCGTCTTGTCTGCATATATACCATACTTACCACCATTAATTGTTCCGATGTTTTCAACATTTTCTGCCTTAATACCGGCTTGAATAATTGCAGAGTTCTTTAAGGTTGTACCGGTTGCTCCTTCAAACAACAATCTTTCTTGTCCGGTTACGGTGATATCTCGTGTATTTGTATTGGTTAACTCAATTGTACCTTTTTCAAAGTGAACACCAACTGCCTTACCATTTTCTGACGAAACAACTATTGAACCAAGTGCGTTTGAATCAATAGCACCTTTAGTGTAAATACCATATGCGCTTCCCGTTGCTTCCTCAACGGTTTCAACTTTAATACTACCTTTTAGGTTATTAACTACACCACTTGTTGTATATATACCGTAAACATTACTTGAAATACCTGTAACATCAATACTTCCGCGTCCGTTATTAATTTCGCCACTTGATGTGTAGATACCGTAAACATTCTGATTATTTGTATGTGTTCCGTTCACGGTAACAGCACCCTCACTATTGTTTACGGAACCTGTGGATGTCTGGATACCATAAACATAATCGTTCTTACTCTGAGTTATAACAGTACCTAAGTTATTATTAACATTACCACCAGATGTCTTAATACCTCCTGTGTAGGAAGTATAAGTACCCGAATAACTTCCTGAAACCTCAACATGACCATTTGTATTATTAATAGTTTCATTACTTGCATACAGGCCATAAACCTCACCGGCACTGGCTGTAACTTTACCATTGGTGTTGTCTATACCACCATTGTTTGACTGGATACCATAACTGGTATAATCGCTTGTATTTCCGGTAATATTTACCGTACCACCTATGTTTGAAACAGTTCCGCCAGCATATATACCTCGTGTACTGGTATAATGTGAGGATGTAGCATTAACGGTTCCTGTGTTGCTTGCGGTATTATAGGCATAAATACCATAAAGAGCACCGGATAGTGTAGCGCTATTATTAACCGTTCCTGCTTTTAAGCCGGCATTAATGTTAGCTGAGCTTGTAATTGTTGTTCCATTTGCTCCTTCAAAAAGATATCTGATATAACTACTCGATGCGGACAAATTAGCCGTGTTTGTATTGTTTAAGTTTACACTGCCTGTTCCAAAATAAACAGCCACAGCATCTGCAATACTACCACTGGCACTGGCTTTTATTGTACCTAATTTACTCATATCAACACTACTTGAAGTATAAACACCATATGCATCTGTATAATTTCCTTTCGCTGTTGCGATAATTGTACCATTTGTGTTATCAATTCCGGTTGGAGTATTCACGCCATAAATTGAACCACCATAAGTATTACCGTTAACCGTAATTGTACCACTATTGGTAACCTTGCCGCTTGAGGTATTAATACCATAAGCATTACGATAATCATATGATGAGGAAGACGACGTAACATCTATTTTACCGCCATTGTTAGTTACAGCATCACCGGCACTAATACCGAAAACAGAATTTGTTGAGGTTTTTGTACCTTTAACAGTTATATCACTGTTACTTACAACTCCTTTACCGGTCTGAATACCATATGCAGAACCGGTTGTACTTGTAACATTAATGCTACCTCCTGTACTTGTAACCTTGCCATCATTACTCTTAAGACCGTAAGCACTTGTACCGCTAACTGTGGTTATACTGTTTGTGTTGGTGATGTTATTATTTGCATGCACACCATATGCGGCTCCAGATTTGGTTGTAACACTAAGGGTTCCGCTTAAATTTGCGGCACCGGGGGTACGAATACCATAAGCATCACCTTGTTTACTAACTTCTACGGCTACACTTCCGCTACTAGTTGCCGATTCAGCTCCGAAGATACCATAAGCTGCAGCCTCACCCGAAATTTGTATCTCATTATTGTTAATTGCATTAAGAGCAGCATACAGGCCATAAGCAGGACCATCTGTTGCTCCTGTTAACTTAATGATACCATCATTTGTCGCATCACCACGTCTGGAATATGCACCATATAAATATGTATGTGGCTTATAAGCTGTTCTTGTTACTTCTGATTTTACATTAATAGTAGAGTTTGAAGTGTTATGAACATCTCCTGACTTACTATGAATACCATACAATTCAACCTTTACACCGGTATCAGCCTCATAAGTGCCTTCATAAGTATCTTTATATGTTACATTAATCTCACTTGAAACGTCAAGACCGTTTGCCTTACTGCCATCTTTTTTAATTGTAACCACATCGTTTTCGGCGTGTATACCATACATAGAGTATGAAGCACTCTTATTTTCTACTGTAGTTTCATGAGTTACATTAATAACAGATTTTAGAACACCTGCAATTGTATTGTTGATACCATTTACATAAATGGTATATGCATTACCGGTATCATTTTTCATACCGAATGTATTACTGCTGTTAGCAGGATTTGTATTGTTTACCGAAATTTGATATGTATCATCAAGTGTTCCGGCATCTTTAACATATGCATTGTAAAGATCTGTCCATGTACCGATTTTGTTTGAGGCAGAACCGTTATGTTCTAAGCCGACAACATTTTCACCCGTGGTAGCATCTGTTTTTGTAACATTTATTGTTTTAGAAAAGTTGTAGTTATTAGGAGTCGTTTGTATATCGCAATATGTTCCTGTCCATCCGGAATCACATGAACATCTACCACCATCTTGAGTACCATTTACGCAATCCATTTTTTCGTAACAAACATTGCCTTTTACAACTCCAGCTACTCCATTAAATTGACACTCATCACAATTTGTACCGGACCAACCATTGTAACATTCACAACTGTCACCTACAATCTCACCGAACATACATCCTCTTGTATTTTCTTCAGGTGTCAAACAAAGTGAAACACCCGATACAGTTTGTTCTACATAACCATTAGGACACACGCTACAATCAGCACCGGTCCAGTTACTAAAGTTACATTCACACACACCTTTTTTCTGTGTTCCGTAGTTTTTACAATCTATTTTCTGGTAACAAGTATCACCTTCATAGTCACCACTTGAACAAGAGGTACATTCTGTTCCACTCCAATTAGCGGTACATACACATGCTGTTCCTTCGGCATTTGGTGTTCCTCCGTGCTGACAATTTAATTCAATTGTTGGAGCTATTTCACATCTGTCACCACTGTAGCCTTCATCACATTCACATTTGTTATTGGCATATGACCATACACCGTTGCTTCCGCAAGCGGCATATGTCGGAATACATGCACCATCAGAAACCAAACCATCACAAGTGTCGCAAGTATCTCCGCTCCATCCGTTTGCACACACACATTCACCATACTTTTGTCCCGAACTGTTTTGTGTATTACAATCTGTACGTTTTGCAAAACAGGTATCTCCTAAACTGTCTCCGCTCTGACAAGTCTGACACTTATCTCCGGTCCAGTTCGCAACCGTAGTATTTTCCGCATCTTCAGTTTTGCAGACACACATACCGTTTACTTGAGTTCCACCATGCAAACAACCCACCAAAGCTTTACATTCGTACACACCATTTGTTTCAACAATATCACCACTGGGGCATATTTCACAATAATCTCCACTAAAGCCAGCTGGACATTCACAGGTGTTTTTGTTTTGTGTTCCGCCATATTGGCATTCAAGCTTAGGATAACAATAATCCCCTTCTACTTGTCTGCTTTCACAAACATTACATTCGTCACCTGTAAATCCGGTATCAGCACAATCACACTTATCTCCATTTTGTGTTGTACCATGCTGACAATTTAAGTCCGGATAGCATACGCCGTTTCCATCTGATTTATATCCGGTATCACATTCAGTACATTGAGCACCTGTATAACCTTCGGTACATACCGCACATTCATTTGCTCTCGGATTATAGGTTACACAACGGTCAACTTTTGTATGGGCTTGGCAGTAATACACTGTGTTGGTACCAATGTTACATGTCTTTTGCGAGTTATCGTTCCAACCAGTTGTGCACGCACCAACATTAGCATAATTGTCACACGTATTAATTGGACAACTTGTTGAACTTGCTTTTTCATTCCAACCATCTTTACATTGTGCGCAGCCTTTTGAAGTTGCACTATATATATTACAGTTGTCAACTTCTACTTGTGTTTGACACTTATACTTTTTGGTTGAACCCTCATCACAGTAATTACCGGTTGATGCTGAGGCGATGTTATAATACCCATCGCCACATTGACCAGATGTCTTATATTCATCACCACATTGATTTATTTCACATTTTCCTTCTTTCAGATTGTATCCAGTATCACAAGTAACGCAAGTATTTGAATCTTTTGAAGTTGTTGTACAATTTGCAACATCATTTACCAAACAAAGATACAAATCATCTTCACCGGATTTACAATGGTTAGTAGTTTCGTTATTATATTTACCCGTTCCACAGTTACCAAGTTTAGCATAGTCACCTTCACAATTTTTAACTACACACTTACCATTAGCGTTAGGTGTATATCCATCTTTACATTGAATACACTTATCTTCAATAGGACTACTTTGAATACAGTTATTATCAGAATTTTTTACACATTTAAACAGTTGTGTAGTACCGGACACACATTTTCCTGTGCTATCGTTATTATAATAGCCATTTTCATAAGCACATTTACCATACTCTTTATATGAGTCACCACAATCAACCTCTACACATTGGCTACCTGAAGGAGTATATCCTTCATAACATACTGAACATGCATCTTTACCTTTGTCATATGTTTTACAAAGATTTGTAGGAGCAGTATGTGCTTTACACTCATATTTTTTAACAGTGCCTTCAGTACAAAGAGTATCGGTTGTTGCGGCATTCCAACCAGTTGCGCACTTACCTTGTAAAGCATAAATATTATCATCACAATCGTGAACCTCGCACTTGCCATCAACCAAATCATATCCGTTGCTTACACAAGATAAACAAGTGTCAGAATATGGATCATATGTTGCACAACCTGTCTTATTGTTTCTTGCAACACAGTTATATTTTAATTCTTCACCTTGCTTACATTCATCGGTTTTATTTTGCCAGTAACCATTCGGACAGCTATCAACTAAGTAATAAGAGGATTTACATTGGTTAACTTCACATTTTCCGCCTTTTAAAACATATCCGTATTCGCAATCGACACAAACGTCTGATATTTCATCATAACTTGCACATTTTTCAACTTCTTTGTGTTCATAGCACTTATACAACATGGTTGAGGCAGATTGACAACTGTCTTTAGTGTCATCATTCCACATTCCTGCGCCGCATTGTCCCAACTCGGCATAATCAGCACCGCAATCTTTAGCCACACACAAACCGCTGCTGTCTACTTCATATCCTTCATTACACACCATACACTCGTCTTTGACAGGACTACCGTTTTTACAATTCGGATCTGTATGTTGTTTGCATTCATACAAAACATTGTTACCGGAGTTGCAAGAAGTGCTGTTTTTGTTATTATAGTAGCCAAGAGGACATTCACCTATACCGACATAACCGGAATCACAAATCACCGAAGTATCACAAAGTGTGCCTTCCCAACCTTTATCGCAAACACAAAGGTCTCTATATTGATTACCATGAACACACTCAACTATTTCATAGCAAACACCATCATCACCAAGAAACTTATGGCAGCCATCACTACCGCCGCCACCGCCGCCACCGGCGAGTGCAGCAGCACCTCCAAGAACAGCAAGTGTTCCGGCAGTCCAAGCCAGTTTAGAACCAGAAAATAGTTTACTACCCCCCCCCGAATGCTATCGAACCCATTGTTTTTTCTTGAAATTCTCCATAACCGGCAATGTTTTTTGTGCAAGGAGCATTTGGATTCGCTCCTGCTTTAATAAGTGTGTTATATGCTTTTTCGTTTTTCTTTCTTGCCGCAATACACAAAGGTGTATCACCATCTTTATTGGTCGTTTCCAATGAAATGTTATATTCACCGACACGAGATAAATAATCTATATCACCCTTGCCGGCAGCAAGGTAAATATAGTCAACGTCTAACATATCAGCTTTAGTGGTATTAATAACGGCAGTTACCAAAATGGTTACCAACAATACGAATATTCTTTTATATATAGTCATAGTCACACTCATTATAAAATTATAAAAACATTGCAAATACGGGGTAAATAATATTACCTATTATACAAAAACGCAAATAAGTTAAAAAGTCAACAATTTTTTTATATAAAATTTTTAATCTAATGCAAAATGTGTTTCGGCAATTTCTTTTGCCTTAGGGTCACCCACATGAAACCATTGCCCTTTATGTATATAATAACCTAAGCGGTTATTTTGTTCCAATTTATCAAAAATCCGTATTAATGAATAACAGCCTTTTTCTTCATTTAAAAACACGTTAGGGTTGCATATCAGCACACCTCCATACAAATATGGAGCATTGATAAATTTATCTTTACGGCGTTTCAGATATTTGTTTTCATCTAATAAATAATCGCCATTTGCATGACAACCGGATGCTTGTTCCACAGGTTGCATCATCAATAATATATCATGATTGTTTTCATTCCACACTTGTCTCATTTCTTGTAACAAATGTTGACCGCTTACATCAAACCACAAAGCATCACTATTAATCACAAAAAACGGCTCATTGCGCATCAACGACAAAGCGTTTTGAATACCGCCGCCGGTTTCTAAAGCTTCATCTTCATACGAAAAAATAAAATTCATCTGCGGATAGGTTTTTAACAAATGGTTACGAATCATTTCACCTTTATAACACAAATTAACCACACAATCTTTTATGCCGACATTTATCAAATGCTCAACATTATAATCTATCAAACATTTTCCACCTACTTTAATAAGAGGTTTTGGTTTATCATCTGTCAAATGTTGCATTCTTTTACCTCTGCCGGCAGCTAATATAAAACCTTGTTTAATTTGTGTCATTTTTGCTCTCCGTATTTAATAATAAGTGTATCTTACTGCATAAGGCTATAATTGTTCAATATAAAAACAAAATAATACACTTGGCATTTTTTTTGTTTCTTGGTTGAATTAAAATAATATTGACAAATTTTGTATCTCATTATCTTATGCCTATGTTGGTATTTCTTCTGTTTTGGTTGTAACAACTGTATCAATAACTTTATTTTGTATTTGGTGGTTACCTCCGCAACAAATGCGCGTTGTCGGCGGATTAAATTGTTTTACTTATTTGGCTTATCAGGTAAGTGTCAAAAATTGGGCAGGATTATTGGAAATATTGGTAATTTTAAGCAATTTATTTTCGTTTTTAAAACATAAAAAACTGATAATTTTGGAGTTAACGTCTTGAAAAAACAAACAATCGGAATTTTGATTATTTAACCCAGCAAAAACAAAAAAGCCCTTGCAATAAGGGCTTAATAAAAAACTGGTGCCGCTGATAAGAATGTAAATTCCCATTGGCTATTTAGCCAACAGGCCCCTTTCGCGTCGTAAGGTTCAAACTTTGCACAAAACTAAGCTATTCGCTAAAGTTTTGCACTCGTTTTCACCAACTATCCGCTCCGGACATTACTTCGTAAGTCCGCTTCTGACCATCTTCAATACCATTTCAAAAAAGCCTCCACAAGGGAGGCTTTTTTGAAATGGTGCCGCTAGTAAGAAAATGGGGATTAACTTATTGAAATAATTGAAAAACAATGATTTTTTTCATTTATTTTTAAGCGATTTTTTTGAGCTCGTCTACACGTCAGACCTAACCATAGAAACCTCGCAAGTTTAGTATTTAAGCGACTTCCGAAAGAATTGATGTTTATACATATCTGTCTTTTATGACCGGTAATATTCAAATCCGCTTAATTTAACTGGTTTTTGAAGAGTTTCATCCCAGCCAAAAGCAACAATGTTAAATTTGTAATCAATCATTTTGATTTTATAGATGTATATGGTGTGTCCATTGTGTTTAATTTTTGGGTGAGTGTTCTCAGTCCAAAGCCTAACCAAGTTCTCTAAAGTAAATGGAATATGATTATGTGTGCAAATTCCACTATCTTTTATTACAATAGTTCCAATATCAGGCCTTCTTAATATCTGACCTTTCTTTGATATCACTAAATCTAAATTATTTAATACATTTCTTATACTCATATTTTTATTTATCTAAAAAAATATGATTTTGATTAAAATACGGAATGTTTTAGATTTTTATTCTTCCAATAACCAATTTGCCAAATTGATTATTTTTATTCCATCTTCTGAAGTTCCGGTAAAAAGAACATCAGAGGTTAAGACAATCTTCTCAAAATGGTCTTTTACCATTCTTAATGGAGTTAATTCTCTTTCTCTGGTTGTTTCTCCTGCTAATGTTTCTGTTACTTGAATATATAATTTTTCATTAGTTTTTGTCGCAATAAAATCAATTTCTTTATCGCCTATTTTTCCGATAGATACTTTATATCCTCGTCTTAATAATTCAAAATATACAATATTTTCTAGAACAAATCCTCTATCTATGTTTCTATATCCCAATCTTTGGTTTCTTAAACCTGTATCAACGATATAATATTTTTCTTGTGTTTTTAGATATTCTTTTCCTTTTATGTCGTATCTTTTTATCGGATAAAAAACAAAAGCATTTTCAAGTAAATTGATATAATTATCTACAGTTGATGCAGTAATGTTCTTTTTTTCTATATTTTCTTGTTCTGATGCTAAAACATTTTTAATTTTACTTGTTGAAACTGGATTTCCAATATTATCAGATAAGAAATTGATTATTTTATCCAAAACAACAGGTTCTCTTACAGAGGCCTGTTTTATAACATCTTCCATTACAACTGTTGTAAAAATACCTTCTAATACACTAAATATAGCATTTTCATTATCAAAATCATATTCAGTTAATATTGGCATACCTCCATATTTGATATACATTGAAAATTTTTCTTCTAAACTTTTAGAGGCATCAAATTCATTAAATTCTAAAAATTCCTTAAATGATAATGGGAGCACTTTTATTTCAACATATCTTCCTGATAAGTATGTTGATAATTGTGATGAAAGTAAATATGCATTTGAACCTGTAACATAAATATCACAATCTATATCAACCCGTAAAGAGTTTACAGCAAGTTCCCATTGCTTTATTTGTTGAATTTCATCTAGAAAAATATATACTTTTCCTATTGTTTTTTTAGAAAAAGAAATTATCTCGTCATAAATCTGACGATATGTTTTATCCCTATTGACTAATGATTCAAAAGTCATATAAAATATGTTATCATTAGATACACCAATCTCTAACAAATGTTTTCTGTACACTTCTAAAATACTGGATTTACCGGAACGACGAATACCTGTTATAACTTTTATTGCTTCCTTATCTTTGAATTCTAACAACTTCTGTATATAATTGGGACGATTTTTCTTTTCCATATCAAAACTCCAAAATTATTTAATTTACTATATTATATATGAAAAAGATACAAAAAGTCAACAGTTTTTCTTTTATGGAAGAAAAACTACATAAAAATATAAAGTTTTTACCTTTCATAGATGGATATATTATATTTCTACTAAATCTAAATTATTTAATACATTTCTTATACTCATATTTTTATTTATCTAAAAAAATATGATTTTGATTAAAAAGTGGAATGTTTATTAAAATCTTTTCTGTATTGTAAACTCAATTAAAGATTTTTCATATTCTCTTTGCCATATATTTGAACTCTTATCAGTGTAAGAATATGTTAAAGTCGGAACAAATCCCATAAATGATATTTTTCGGTTAGAAAGAGATATAGAGTATCGTTGGGTTGTATCTTTTTCTTTAATCTCTTCAAAATTATAATCTTTAACTGTCCAACGTTTTCCTTTGTAGTTTGTAAATATAACTGAAGGTTCGGCATATATATGAAAACCGTATGGCAATTCTGCACCAAAACCGAGAGCAAGATTTATCCTATCGTTTGTATATGTTTCATCTTTGGTTTTTTCATATTCGTAACCTGTCTTAAATATGAAATATTTTGAAGCATCTAATGCATAAAATAAGCGCAATCTGGCGCTTTTTACATCGCCGTCCAAAATATCCGAATAGTCATCATAATATGTTGGCGTATAGTTTAAGGTTAGGTTTGCGTTTAGCTTTTTTGTTACATCATAATTTTTTTCAAACATAAAACCGGTTGAATAGTTATAAGATTTGTGGGCAAGATATCTCTTTGAAAAAGTGGGTCCGAAGAAAATATCTCCTTTTTTATAAATGTATCTTGCACCTATGGTATAATATAGATATGTGTCATCGTATTTTTTATCATCATATTTTGAATTATAAACCATAAACTCATTCTTTAGTCGCCATTTATCTGATAGTTTAAATTCATAATTACCACCGAGCATTACATTTAATCCCACATCTTTTTTAGGCTCATCTAATGTATCACACATAACACCAAATAGCGTGTTAACACATTGTTCACCAGTTGTTGTGTTGTTTATATTATTATCGGGAGCAATTCTTATATTAAACCACAAATTCCAGTTTTTATTTTTTCTGATATAATATAGAGCATATTGTATTCTTTGTTGTATTTCTTTAAAGTTCTGCTCGCAAGATTAAGTCAAATCCAATATTTTATAGAAGAAAGTGCTGAAGATATTGTTGAGGGAAAAAAGAATTTTAATAATATCAAACTTCCTGATGATAAAAGAAAAGAGCTAATGGTTGAGATGATTATTGATTATCTCAAAAGCTTGGTTGATAGTTCGCAAGCCAATGTAACTTTAAGAACAACTTATTCAAAACTAAAAGAAAAAGAGATTGAGCTTGGTTTAGAAGATAAAACCAAAGATGGTTATGAATGGTTTAAGAGTTTTGGAACACATATTTCAGCATTAGAAAGATATGCTCAAAATAGTATCAAAGCAATTAAACAAGATAAGCCATATAATCCAAGTAATCCTAAGGTTAAAACACTTTTGAGAAGCTATGATGAGCTTAAAACAACTGAAAGATTAACCAAATCAATGTCTAAAACACATTGGGAAAAGTTCTTCAAAAAGTATGCCTTGAACAAACAAAACCTTAAAGGAGTTCCGGAAGAACGAGTTCGTACAATGTATTTAGGGATTAAACTTGCCTTTGCTGTTATGGGAAAGACATATATAGAAGAAGTAACAAAGCAGGATTGTCGTAAACTAAGCGAGAAGATTTACCAAGTTCCCAAACAATGGAACAGTGTTCTAGATGAAGGCAAAAAGATATCTGAAATTTTTACAAATGCCCCTACAAAAGTGTTGGCTAAAAGAACAATTAAAGGATATTTGCATACATTTATTAATTTTATGAAATATGCTGTTAGGGAAGGAATTATTGCTCAAAACCTAAATGAATTTGTAGATGTTCCGATTAATTGTGAAGATGAGCAACGAAATCCTTTTGAAAGCAAGGAATTGCATAAGATTTTTAATCCTGAAACATATATAAATCCTAAATTAAGGAGTAATCAAGCTAAGTTTTGGGTTCCGTTGATTGCTTTATACCACGGTTGCAGATTAAATGAAATCTGCCAATTAAATACAAAAGATATTGTTAGTAATAAAGGCATTCCTTGTATATCTATTAATTCTGATGATAAAGACAAGTCTGTAAAAAATAAGCCTTCTGAACGAATTATACCTATTCACCCTCAGATTATAGAACTTGGTTTTTTAAATTTTGTGGATTTTCAAAGGAAAAGTAAGCAAAAAAAATTGTTTAGTGAATTATCACAATCAGCAAGAGGAAAATATAGTAGAGCAGTTCAAGGTTGGTTTGCCAGATATTTGGATAAATTGGGTATAACCGGAGCTGATAAAGTTTTCCATTCATTCAGATATACTTTTGAAACCAAGGCTATTGAAGTAAAAATGCCTGCAGAATATCAAAATGCCATAGCAGGTTGGGCAGATAAAGGAACAGGTCAAAGACTTTATGGAAAAACAAAAGATATAAAGGTTGTTTACCAAGAATTATCCAAGATTTCCTACCCATTAAGCAAAGAACTAAAAGAATTAAAGAAATTGGTCAGAGAAAGTTATTATTTCAAATAAAAGCCTTGAAACTATCCAAACTCTGCTAAATGGCAGAGTTTTTTTATATTCATTCCGGTTTTTAATCATTGCTCCAATAAATACACTTATAAAATATGAGGAAACAAAATGATTATAGATATGAATCAATTAAACAAAGACATAAATGAATTAAAACAATATTTTGCCAAAGAAACTCCTGTTATCACACCAACAAAACCATTAGACCAAGAAGTTAATGAGGAAATGGACAATCCTCAATATAATCAGCAAAAATTGGATGCTAAATTTCTGGTAAAGTGCTTCAAATACTTAAAGAAACTAGGATACATTAAGACACAATATGAGTTTAGTGAGCAGTTTCTAGGCAAGAACAAATATTATTTTGGAATGATATTATCAGAACAAAGACACCCGTCACTTGATGCAATTCATCATTTAATAACCGGTATATCCCAGATAAACGACGGACTAAATAAACTAAAACACCTCGATAATCTTTATGAAGAGGGACAAGGTTTGATAACAAAAAGGTTGCTAAAGTATCTATAATGGCAAAAAATGGGCAAATGTCTTAAAGTTCGGTAATATCGTAGAAATGCAATCGGGCAAATGTCTTAAATGTCTTGCAAATCCGTTCGGGAAGAATTGTTGGTTTATCCAAATAAACGAGGTGATTTTGACGGGTTTGACGTCTTCAGTGACGTGTAGGTCTTTCGTGTTGGTTAAAATGGGCAGAAAATAAGGCATAAAAAAAGCCCTTGAAATAAGGGCTTAATAAAAAACTGGTGCCGCTGATAAGAATCGGACTTACGACCCCGTCATTACCAATGACGTGCTCTACCACTGAGCTACAACGGCAAAATAATCAATTTAGGTTTCCGTATATACCAAATTCAAGAGCAACATACACAATGCTTTTTTAAAAAGCAACATATTTTTTTATTTTTCTTAATTTTTTTACTTATCTTTGTTTATAAAGGCTGTGGATAGTCTTATTGAATGTTTAAAATTTGTGTAAAAAAAATTATAATATCGTCGATTGAAATGTTTTTGTAAGGTGTTTTTATTATGGACCAAGATCAAGAAACTAAAAAAATTCCGGATTTTTTAAAGGATTTACCGGTAGAGAGTATTATACCTGAAAAGATGACTGCTTTTTCAAAAGTTTCATTTTTGAAAAAAATTTTTATTTTTGTTTCGGTTACATGGTGTTTCTTTATAGGGCTATATCTGTCTTGTGTTTTTGGATGGGACAATTTGTCTGTTTTATTGCCTGATGAATTTGTAAAATTTTTGGTGGTGACAATTGTTCCGTTGATGCTTATTTTGTTGTTGGTTGCTTTTGTGTATAGAGCATATGTTTTTTCCTCTCAATCTGCAGCATTGGATGAAAAGTTGGATAAAATAATTTATACTGATAATGAAGATGCTTTATCAAAGCTTATTAATCAAGCTTTACAAAAACAAATTAAAGAGCTTAATACTGCAGTATCGCATATTAGTCAACAAAATGATATATTGAAAAAAGAATTGGCAACCAAGGCGCGAGATTTTGAGGATATCAGTGTATCTATAGAACAATGCTTTTCACAAAACATATCAAAGTTAAATGATAATATGAAAAATATGCTTGAAGAATATAAAACAGCTTCAAAAATTGCTGAAAATTTTTCAATGCAAGCAGACGAACTTAAGAATAAGGCGATAATGTTAAGCAATGAGCTTAACCCTCTTATAAACGAGACAATTTCGACGGCTGATCATCTTAAAAGCATAATTGATGATAGTAAAATGTTTGTGGAAAGTCATTCTGTAAATATACAAAATTTTGCTACTTCAAATCAAGATTATTTACAAAAAATGATGTCATCGTTTGATGAAAAAACTTCAAGGCTTGAAAAAACATTCTTGCAAACCGCTGATAATTGCGAAGAAATTTATAAACGACTTGATAGTGGAATTTCGCATGTTGAAAACAGTTTAAAAACACACAAACAGTTGGCGCAAACACAATCGGATCTTTTGGATAAAAATTCAACTTATCTTGATAACAAGCTCGGTGAATATGGTAAACTTATCAGTATGGAAGTTGAAGCTATGGTTGAGCGCTCGTCAACATTGGATATAAACATTGATAAGCAATTGCAATCTTTAAGTACGGCCGGAGAAAAAATAAGTAGCATTTTAGATGGGGTTAATTTTTCTTTAGAGCAAAAATCTCTTGCCGTAAGTAAAAATATTGAACATATTGTCGCCAAACTTGAAAGCGAATTGTTAAAGCTTAACGGCTTTATTACAAAAACCGAAAACAAAAACGATGAAATTAAAACTGCGGCTGAAAAAATTACGGCTAAAATCGGTGATTTAAGTATGGATTTGGGGCTTAAAGTCGATGATTTAAAGATACGGGCGGTCGAGGCTATTGACAAGTTTAATGAAGTTAGTGCTGTTGTACAAAAAAATACATTACAGCTTTCCGAAAGTGCAAATGTTATTGTAAATAAGGGTAGGGAGGGCTCAAAATCTTTGGAACAACAACATAAAAGCATTGTCGAAGCACTTGATAAGTTTGATGAAATAAAAAATAAAATCAGAGAAATTGAACAAGGTATTATTTTAACATCAAACAATGCCGGAAATTCATTTGAGCAGTATCGTGAACAAATTAAAGGTTTTGAAACGGCCATAAATGAACAAATTAGTGAGTTGGATAATCATAAAATTCGTTCAGAAAGACATTTGGCTGAGCTAAAACAACAATACGGAGCATTCAGTATGTCTAATTTTATGAATGAGACGTCAGAGCTTATTACAAGGCTTGAAAATTTAAGTGTTGATATAAATAAGTTTTTCAATGCAGATGAAGAGGATGATTTATGGAAAAGGTTTTATAGTGGGGATCATGCTGTTTTTGCTCGCAATATTGTAAAGAAACTCAACCGTAAGCAGATTATAAAAATTAGAGATGAATATGAAAAAAATACTGATTTTAGGGCGCTTACGGATAAATACATTTCAGATTTTGAAACTTTAATAACGGCAGCACAAAATGCTGAACGTTCTGAAGTTGTCTTATCGATGATTTCGGGTTCGGATATAGGTAAAATCTATTATGTTGTTGCCAGAGCAATAGATAGGTTAAAATAAAAATGACATCGTTTTTACATTTTAAGAGTAATGTTTTTTTAGCACCTATGGCAGGAATTACCGATGCTCCCATGCGTAACATAGTGTATGGAAAATGCAAAGACAAAGTTAATATTATTTCAGAAATGGTGGCGATTAATGCTCTTTCAAGAAAAAATGCCAAAACTTATAAAATTGCAGATGTTCGAGGTGAGCCGTATCCGGTAATTGTTCAGTTGGTGGGAGCTTCTCCGGAATTGTTTGCCGATGCGGCGCAACTTGCAGTTGAACTTGGAGCGTCGGCAATTGATATAAATATGGGCTGTCCGGTCAGAAAAATTACTACAACAGGCGCGGGATCTGCTCTGATGAAAGATATAAAATCCGCTGAGCAGATTATAAAGGCGGTTAAAAATGCAATTAATTTGGATGTAAGTGTAAAGTTTAGAAAAGGCTGGGATGAAAACAGCATCAATGCGGTAGATTTTGCAAAGATGTGTCAAGATTGCGGGGCTTCGTATGTCACAATTCATGGGAGGACAAGGGCGCAAGGATATTCAGGTGTTGCTGATTGGAAAATCATTGCAGATGTTAAAAATTCCCTTAATATTCCGGTAATTGGTAATGGGGATATAAACTCAGTATATGATGCAAAAGAAATGATACGACAAACCGGTGTTAACGGGGTTATGATAGGAAGGGCCGCGTTGGGTAACCCGTGGTTGTTGGGGCAGATTTTTGATTATTTACAGACATCCAAACAACCGGATAAAATTTCTACGGAGGAAATTTTAAATACGGTTTTATACCATGTTGAGCTGTTAAAAAAATATTATGATGAAAAATTAGCGGTAGCTTTATCAAGAAAATATGTGTGTTGGTATTCGAAAAATTTTTATGATGCTAAAAAATTTAGAGAAAATTATATGAAAATAACAGATTATCAAAATGCTATAGAAGAAATAAAACAATATTTTACTTTAGCCGTAAGGGAGGAAAAATGAAAATTATTGTAGGTGGCGCCGGCAGTGTGGGACGTAGTATTATAGGTTATTTAAGTCGTGCCAATAATGATATTGTGGTTGTAGATATAAACCAAGAAAAATTAAACGAAATTTCGCGAGAATTTGATGTACAGCCTGTTTTGGGCTCAATTTCCCATCCTGATATACAAGAAAAAATAGGAGCAGATACAGCTGATATCTTAATTTCTGCTACGGCTAACGATGAAGTAAATTTGGTTGCTTGTCAAGTTGCATATAGTTTGTTTAATGTGCCTAAACGTATAGCCAGAATTGATTCGGAGTATTTTTTAAATCCGATGTGGAATATTTTGTACAATGAAAAAAGCCTACCGATTGATTTGGTTATATCGCCGGATAATGAAATAGCCGAAGCTATCTTAAGAGTTATTGATATTCCGGGAACAAAAGAAGTGTATTCTTTGGCTGATGATAAAGTATACTTGGTGAGTTTTAAATGTAACAGTAATTGCCAGTTGTATAATTTTAGTATATCAGATGTTTATGAAAATTTTAAGGATATCAGGTTTCATATTGTACAAATTTTGCGAGATGGGCAAAATTTTTATCCCAAGCCTGATGAAATGTTAAAATGTAATGATGAAATATATATGCTTGCCGGCAAAGGTGATATCTTGTCATTGTTGCATAATTTTGGTGTAGAACAGAAAATAAATGAAAATATCGTAATTTTTGGGGGAAATGCTATTGCATATGACTTGGCTCGAAAGTTAGAAGAAAATGACAATATCGTGAGTTGTAAAATCATTACAAATAATACAAAGGCTGCGGTAAAACTTGCTGAGAGCTTAGATAAGACTGTTGTTATACAAGGTGAGATGATGAGCGATGTTATTTTAAAAGATGCCGGTATTGATAGTGCGGATATAACAATTGCCGTCACCGAACAAGATAAGGACAATCTGTTGGTTTCTTTGTTGGCAAGGCATAATCATATTTGTTCGACAGTTTCTCTTGTAAATTCAAGAGCGTATGACAGTTTAATTGATAATATAGGGGATAATATTATAATCGACAGATCTGCGGTAACCATTTCTAAAATCTTGCAAGATATTCGAAAGGCCGGATTGAGTAACGCATATTCATTAGGGCGTGGTTTTGGAGAAATCTGGGAAATTAAGCTTAAAGAAGATCAGCCGGTTACAGGTAGAAAATTGTCAGATTTAAGTATACCTGACAGGTGTAAAATTGCCATGATTGTACGTGACGAACAAATTTTACTTCCTGATGCAAGCATTGTGCTAAATCAAGATGATATAGTAATTATGTTTGTTTCACCGTTAGGAATTAAAAAAATGGAACAAATTTTTGCTTATTAATACTTGACGAGAATAAAAAAATTTGTTACTCTGTAGTATAAAGATCTTTATATTGGGAGAATTATCATGAGAAAATTACCTTTGTTGTGTATGGTGTTTGCTATGTTGCTGTATTCAGGCATTGCTCAAAGTCGTATATGCTTTTTGCATGATACTGATTGTCAGGCAGGTAAAGAAGTTACAAAAATTGAGAAGGGTACACTATGTGCAGCTAGGGATTCTTCTTGGGTAGTCGGAAACAAACGATGTGCATATATTTCATACAAGTCAGTATGTAATGACAGAACCGGAAACTATTATAAAGCAAATGGATGTATATCTGGTTATTCTGATATGACAGATCCCAATATAAACTCAATGTATGATTGTTCTGATTTAGAATGTGGTAGATGTTGCAAAGATGAAAATTTGGTTTGTAAAGAAAAGTACAAGATTTGTGAAAATCCGACAATACCTTCTTTAAGAGCAGATAATGAAACATGTAGAGAAAAGACGGAAAATGCAGTAGATAAGTTTAAATATTGTGATTGTGATACAAAAGTATACAAATACAATACATCATCTGATCCTGTCTGTACACCTGACTTTTTTACTACTTCAGGTGATACCTGCTCAGGTGATAACGGCTCTTTTGCTAAATCTTGCTCCTGTGCCTCTAACATGTATACCGTCGC